>CAYUBU010000222.1:0-5097 GCA_964443105.1 uncultured Nitrospirota bacterium | reverse complement strand
CCGATGTGCTGGGTAATCCCCCCGGCTTCATCGCCGACCACGTTGGTTTCCCGGATGACGTCGAGGAGTGAGGTTTTCCCGTGGTCTACATGTCCCATGATGGTCACGACCGGAGGCCGGGTTACGAGATTCTCCGGTTTGTCCTCCACCTCGAAGATGAGCCCTTCATCGGTATCGACAGAAACCTGTTCCACTTCGTAGCCGTATTCATCGGCCACCAGTTCCAGGGCGTCGGCGTCTACGGGCTGATTCACCGTTACCATGGAGCCGGCGCCCATGAACTTCAGGATCAGATCGTTTACCGGTACGTTCAGCTGTTCCGACACATCCTTGAGGGTGGTGGTCTCATCCCAGCGGATGACATTGGTCTTCTGCTCAGCGGCAACCTCCTCCACCACCTCCCGTTTCACTTTCGCCGCCTTACCCCTCTTCTTGGGTTTGGCCCTTAGTTTCTTGGGCGTGCGCCGGGTTTGCAATTCCAGAAGCTGTGTCGGAAGGATCTTTTTCTTCTTGCTCGCCGGCCGGTCGATTTTTTCGGCCGCCAGACTCAGTTTGCCCCGCTTCTTCTTGACTTTATCCCGTGAGACCCTGGAGACCGCCTCTTCGCCTTCCCCTTTGGCTTCGCCCTTCTTCCCCTTCTTTTTCTCTTTCTTTGTCAAGCGCGCTTTTTCCGCGACCCCATCGGCCGGCGCAGGCGCACCCTCTGCCGGTGCCGCCGGCTCTTCCATCTGTTCAGCTGCCTCCGGGGAGGCTTCGACGGTGACGGCTTCTGCGGCAGGAGCCTCAACCTCGGCGGGCGGACTCGCCGCAACTGCCGGCTCTTCGCGAGTCTCCTCTTGTTCCGACACAGGCACCGCTTCGGCCGCTGCTTCTTGCTCCGGCTCTTCAGGCTCAGGCGCCGCTTTCTTTCGCTTGCGAACCTTGAATTCAACCTTGGGCTTGGCTTTCTTCCGGGTTTTCGTCCCCTTGAGGCTGCCCTTTAAAACACCCTTTGCGGAAAATTTTGATCGTACCTCGCTGGCCACCTCTTCCGGTACCACCGACAGGTTGCTCTTGATCTCGGGTGCTTCTTTCTTGAAGTACTCCAGAAGTTCCTTCGTCTGGATCCCGAGTTCTTTGGCCAGTTCATGTGCTCTCATCTTACCCATAAACCCTCTTACCCCCTGCCCGCTGTTTCAAGTGTCTTGACCCTATCTATCCACCGGAGCAACTGCATGCTCCCTTTGGGATCGGCGATACCGAGAACGGGCTGTGCCGCTCTTCCCACCGATGCACCGAGTTGTTCCCGAGACAAGAAGATGCGAACCGGAACCCCGGGGCTCCCGGCTCCCTTCTCGGCCTCTCGACCGTCTCCGGCGAGCACCAGCAGGTGCACATCCCCTTTCCCAAGGCGTCTCCGTATGGAATCCCGCCCGACCACGACTTTCCCTGCCTTCATCAAGACGCTCAGGAAGGCGGAAATCCTTTTTTCCATTCCATCTCTGATTCGGTCCTCCATCCCCTCCACAGCAGAGGGATCAATTCTTTTTTTCAAAGCTTGAGACAGGGCCTTGCCGCGGATCGCTTTACGAATACAGACTTTCTCAAAGCAGATATAAGCGCCTCGACCGGGCAGCCTGCCCTTCATGTCCACCACCAGTGCGCCATCGGGCCCGCACACGATCCGTACGAGACTCTCTTTGTCCTTTGTCTCCCGACACCCCACACAGGTACGCTGAGGAGAAGATCCGGCCTTAGCCACGACGCCTCCGGTCCTTTCTCATCTCAGGAAAGGCTCTCCTCCGTCTTGGGAGTACCCTCTTCATCAGCTGCCGAAATCTCATCCGTCTCATCGGCTTCTGTCTCGTCGGCTTCCGCTTCGGCAGCTTCTGTCTCGTCGGCTTCCGCTTCGGCAGCTTCCGCTTCGGCAGCTTCCGCTTCGGCAGCTTCCGCTTCGGCGGCTTCCGCTTCGGCGGCTTCCGCTGCGGCAGCTTCCGCTTCGGCGGCTTCCGCTGCGGCAGCTTCCGCCTCAGCCTTTTCCTTCTCCGCCGCTTCCCGCTTCAGTTCCTCCGACAGTTCCAGGGCGCTCTCAATGATCTTCTCTGCTGTCTTGGCTCCGATACCGGGGACCGCGGCAACCTCGTCTACCGTGGACGACGCCAGATGCATCACGGAACGGAAACCGGCAGCCAGAATAGCAGCAGCGGTTTTTTCTCCCACACCGGGAATTCTCGAGATCTGCTCAGCGGCGTTACGCTCGGCTTCTCTTTCTATTTCCGCTTCCTCCTGCTGTTCTTTCACGGCTCTCTGGTACTCTTCTTCACCCATGATATTGATCTGATAGCCGCTCAGTTCAGAGGCCAACCGAACATTCTGCCCTTTCTTCCCGATACCCAGAGCAAGCTGACTCTCATCGCAGACAACCAGGGCTGAGTGATCCTCTTCATTGACGGCGATTCTGGAAATAACGGCTGGACTCAGGGCCTTTTCAATGAAATCCCGAATCACGTCGGTATGGGCAATGATGTCAATCTTTTCGCCCCGGAGTTCCTGAACCACCGCCTGGACCCGGGACCCTTTCATACCGACGCAGGCACCTACGGGATCCACATTGGAATCGTTTGACGTGACAGCAATCTTGGCCCGCTGGCCCGGTTCCCTGACCACCTTGACAATCTTGACAACACCGTCGTAAATCTCCGGGACTTCCATTTCAAAGAGTTTCCCCAGAAATCTGGGATCGTTGCGGGAGAGCATGACCTGAGGCGCCTTGGCCGTATCCTGAACACCCTGAATCAGTGCCCGGACCCGGTCTCCCCGCTCAAAGCGCTCGCCGGGAATTTTTTCCCGGTGGGGCAGGACGCCTTCGGCCTTACCCAGGTCAATCACCAGAGCACCCCGCTCCATGCGCATGACAATCCCGTTGAGCGTCTCCCCAATACGTACGCCGTACTCGGTCAAGATCACTTCACGCTCCGCTTCACGGACGCGCTGTACGATAACCTGTTTGGCCGTTTGTGCCGCAATACGCCCCAGTTCTCCCACATCGAGCCGGATGGCAAACTCATCGCCGATTTCGATGTCTTCATCAAACCCCTGGGCTTCCGCCAGCCCGATCTGGGTTTCAGGGTCGATAACCTCGTCGACGACTTCCCGATAGAGATACGCTTCGATCTCCCCTTTTTGCTCGTTGACTTCCACTTCGATATTCTCTTCGGCACCGTACTTCTTCTTCGCAGCGGTGAGAATAGCCGCCTGGATCGCCTCGACGATGGTCTCTTTGGGGATATTCTTTTCCTTCCCCAGCATATTGATGATCTGGCTCAAATTCGGTTCCATGACCTTTTCCTCCACCCTCCTTGAAAGTGCCTTCTCTCAGGTAATCAGAAATCAACCACCAAACGGGCTCCGGCGACAACAGTCAGGGGTATTTCGACCAACTGATCGGGCGCAATTTCCAATTGAAGAGCACCTCCGGCGATCCCGCGGTTTATGCCGACATAGGTTTTCTGGTTCAGGATCATGCTCGTCAGTTTCACTTTGATCTTACTCCCCGCGTATTTCACGTAATCCGCCTCATGGCGCATGGGGCGGTTGATCCCCGGGGATGAAACCTCCAGATTATAGCTCCCGGGTACCACCTCCTTGATTTCAAGAAGGGTCTCTATTTCACGGCTCGCCCTTTGACAGTCGTCAATGGCGACCCCGCCGGGCTTGTCAATGAATATACGGAGAACCGATCGCCGCCCCGCTCTGTGATACTGGACATCAAAAAGTTCCAGACCGAGATCCTCGAGGACAGGGATGACCAGATCTCTCACCTCCCCCGTCAGCGCCAACCGAGAACTCTCCATCAAAAAAAAAGGGGCTCCTGAGAGCCCACTTTTTATTAGTGAACCGAATTGTGCCGGTAAATTAGCATAATGGGTGGGTGAAAATCAAGAAAAAACTGCTCTAAAACGGGGGCCTGAAGGGGATCGGCAAAGCGATTCGTCACACCTGAAAGAGCCGGTGTCTGACTAGGGAGCGCCGTGGGACCGGCGGGCGCCCATTGCCCTGAAACGACGGCGGAAAAGGCCGATGATCAGGAGCGGACTCAAAAGAAGGCAAAGATCCCCGACCATAAAGACCGATTCCGGCGAACCCGACCCGATGGCGCAGCCGCCTCCACTGCCCCCCCCCGAGGCGGGAGGAGTAACGGTCTCCACAGCGACCGGGAAGGCTATATAGCCGGGATCGACGATTATTCCGTTGACCGCAGCATCTTCATCGCCCAGGCCGCCGTCGGTTAGGGTAAAATGGATGGAATCAGCCCCAATTACCGCAGGATACTCCTCATAACCCTTCGGTCCACCTGCTTTCCAGAACCCCGCATCCTGGGGCAGCGGAAAAGAGGTTTGAACCACGATAGAAACGCTTTCACCGGCGGCGATACCGGTCACCGTAAATTGAAAGCCGCCATAGCGGAAATCGAGTCCCGGCACCTGAGCTTCAGCCACGGGCGGGGCAAGAAAGCGGACGGCCTCCAGGTTTGCAGAGCCATCCTCCACAATGAGTGACAGAGTGCCGTGGTCGGAGCGGACATTAGCAACAGATCCATCCCAGCGGTCGAAAAGACCGTCACCGTTGCTGTCGGTTTCTCCTTCAACGAGGTCGAGGGCCCCGTCGTTGTCGGAGTCCGTATCCAGGGCATCGATGACGCCATCACCGTCGGTATCCGCACCGTCCCGAAATTCCATGAAGTCATGGAGACCGTCGCCATCACTGTCGACCAGGTTGACGTTGAGGCCGTACATTTGCTCCGTTTCGTTGAGCAGCCCATCGCCGTCGCTGTCACCGGAGGGACCGTCCCGGTCGTTGCTGTCCCGATAGTTGGGCACACCGTCCGAGTCTTCGTCGGCCAGGCCTTCATCCCGATCGGTTTTGCCGTCGGAATCGGAATCATCATCGAGGGCGTCGGGAATCTCATCACCGTCGGAATCCCGGGGAACGTCTCGTATCCCGAACTCCTCCAGATCGCCAATGCCGTCGCCGTCACTGTCGGCCAGGTTCGGGTTGAGCATGAAGGTCGCCTCCCGGGAGTTGAAAAGCCCGTCACCGTCCTGGTCTCCCAGGGGA
>CAYUBU010000221.1:0-13725 GCA_964443105.1 uncultured Nitrospirota bacterium | reverse complement strand
CGGCGCAGTTGACTTTGACAAGAGTTTTCTCCGCCCTACTTCCTTTATAGTGAAGGGCTTCGGCTACGAGTTCTTTGCCTGTGCCGCTTTCCCCGGTGATAAGAACCGTTGAGGCCACATCGGAAAGGTCATCCAGAAGGGTGTAGATCTTCTGCATTTTCGCACTCTGGCCAATGATGTTATGAAATTGCCGCCGGTCCTCCAGATCCCGTTCGAGATGGGCCAGGCGGGTTTCATCCTTCACGACCATAACGGCACCGGAGAAGACGCCCTGGCTGTCCAGCAGGGGGGATGTAACCAGGCTGACAATCTGCTGCCCCTGTCCCGTCCCTCTGCATTCGAGGCGCTGGACCTCCACGGGTCCCTTTTCTTTGATCGTCTGTTTCAACGTCTGCAGACAGCGGCCGCTGCAAAGCCGGGGGAGAGAATCGTAGGGGCGCCCTATGGCATCCCGGGAGTAACCGCAGATTTCCTGTGCGGCATCATTGATCTCAATCACACGGAGTTCGGGATCGACTGTAATAATGGCGTCCTTGACGCTTCGGAATATAGCTTCCAGATTGGCCCGGTATTTCTCTTTTTCGTCGAGAAGTCGTTTGTGGGTCACTGCCTTGGTCGCGAGGTGTATCAGTGTCTCCTGGCGCACCGGTTTGGGAATGTAATCAAAGGCGCCCAGACGAATGGCATCGGAGGCGGTTTTCAGGTCGGGGGCGCCGGTGATCATAATGACGGGGCAGGTGAGGTTCTTCTTTCCGATCGCCTCGAGGAGAGAAATTCCTGTCTTTCCGCCGAGCAGGATATCGGCGAAGATGACGTGGTACTCTTTTTCGGCAAGTCTCTCCAGTGCTTCGTTGAAGTCTTTTGCCGTGCTGACCTGGTAGCCTTCATCTGCCAGAAAGGACTCAAAGGTAAATCGTATGCTTTCTTCGTCATCGACAACCAAAATCTTTTCATTCATTGAGCGCATCCTGATGGTTTGACACCCTGGGGGAAGAAGTCTTCGTCGCCTCGGGCAATTCAACGATAACCCGGGTACATTCGCCGGTGACACTTTCGAAAACCATCTTCCCGCCATGATCGGTAATAATGCCATGGCTGATGCTCAAACCGAGTCCCGTGCCCTGACCTTTCGGTTTGGTGGAGAAAAAGGGGTGGGCCACCTTGTCCAGGAGATTGGACGGGATACCGGAGCCCATATCGAAGAAGGTAATTCGAATATAGGGACGGGACTGGTAAGTGATTCGGCTTCCGGTTATTTCGAGGATCTTGTTTTCATGGCTTTCTTTATATCTTTGGTTGAGGGCATATTGGGCATTGTTAATGAGGTTGAGAAAGACCTGCTGGATCTGCTGCGGGTTGCCGATAACGGCGGGTAGATCCCTTGAAACGTCGATTCTCAGGTCAATGCCTTTTCGGTTCAACTGCATCCCCACCAGGGCCAGCGTATCGTCCAGAATGTCATGAATTGCCACGGGGCCCTTCTCCTCATGTCGGTCCCGGGCAAAGGAGAGAAGGCTTCGAACAATATTGGTGATGCGGTTGCCTTCCTTGATGATTCTTTCTGCGATCGCCTTTTCTTTATCTCCATTGGCACTCTTGTTGGCAATCATCTGGGCATAGTTGATAATGCCGTTGATGGGATTATTGATCTCGTGGGCCACGCCGGCAGAGAGCTCCCCCAGGGAGGCGAGATGGCCCGCGCGCATGGTTTCGGCCTGCAGGTTTATCCTCTCGGTGATATCCCGGCTGATCATGATGACTTTTTCTGTCTCTCCGTTGTCGCCTTTGATTGGAAAAGCATTAACATCCCAGACCCTTCCTTTCCGGGATGAGAATTCAGCACGGACGGCCTCTCCGGAGCGGAAGCATTCAAGGGCATGACACTTCTCACAGGGTGTGGAGCTGTCCTCGAGCACATCATAACAGTGTGCCCCGTTCAGATTCATATGGTTCGAATCATCATTGAGCCCTGAGGCAGCGCCCCTATTTGCCCACAGCACCTTAAGGTCACGGGAGAGCAGGAGAATGGAGTCGGGGATCGCATCCAATAAGACATTAAATTCCTGGGAAAGGATGCGGTATTCTCGCTCCGAGTCGGCTAGTCTCCGGTTTGTTTCAAGGCGCTCATCCATTTCCCGCCGCATATTTGCGTTGGCAGACGTCAATTCAATGGTTCGTTCAAGAATGAGATTCTCCAATTCTTCCCGATGTCTGCGGAGTTCCTTTTCAACATTTTTACGATCGGTAATGTCTTCCCCGGACCTCAGGGTTCCCGTGGGATTTCCGTCTTCATCCCGGAGGATGGTTCGATACCAGCCGATGGTTCGCTCTTCATTGCTCCGTATTCGTATGGGACTTTCATCGTATTCCACCAGTTCCCATTCTCCGGTCATACCCCTGAGAAAACTCTCTCTTAAGCGCTCTTTCGACCGTTCCGGCACAAAGGTGTCGAACCAGTTCTGGCCGATGATTTCCGTCTCGTCATAGCCCAGTAACTCGCAGCCCTTCCGGTTGACAAGCGCTACTTTGCCATTCTTGTCCACAATGACGGTAATAACCGGGGCCACATTGAGGTACTTCTGCGCCCTGTCACGCTCTTTTCGTAAAGACGCCTCCCGTTCTTTGAGGGTGGCAAAGAGAAGGTTGTAGGGCTGTACCAGACCGGTCTCGATGATGGCCTTGTAGATGAAGTAGAAGGAGACAATTTTGAAGAAGTGGGCCCCCACATTGTAAAGACCATAGCCGAAGAGGTTCGTGCCGGCTACGACCACGCTATAGGCAAAGAGATAGCGGAAAACACTCTTGTCAAAAGATGCGCGCTGCCGGTAGAGAAGGGGAAGGGAGCTGAGCAATATAAAAGCGATCACATATTCGCTGCCGCGCTTGAAGAGGGTCTCTCCGGCGGCTTCCGTGAAACAGGCGGGAAAAGTGTGCCAGTAGAACAGCGAGAGCATCACGGAAATCAGTATGGGAAAATAGACAGCCGATACGACACCGGGCCTTAGGGAACGCCGCATCAAAACAGGGGCCAGGAATAGGGAGATCCCTTCCAGATAGCGGGCGGCGATCCAGAGCTGAACCGCCAAATTGATGTCCGAGTGCCGTATGACATCCATGCTCGGGTGGGCCAGTGTATGAACGAGATCAATGGTGCCGATGAAAAGATAGGCTATGCCCAGGAATAGCAAGTAGTTGTTGTCAATGATGCGGCGGGCTTTCCAGGTGACCATGAAAATCCCATAGGCCACGACCACGCTGAATATTTCCGCCATGCTGTGGAAGAGGGCGTAGCTGAAAAGGCTTACGACAAATAGGCTGAAAAGAATAATCGAGCCGTAGAGAAGGGTTGAGAAAAAGGCTGCGGCAGATCCGGTCGATTCTCGATTCATGCAGTGACCATTGGGACCGATGGGGTTGGAGATCTATTTAAGCTGTGAAATGCTACCACAGGTTGAGGACGAAGTCCAACACCATGAGCGGTTACCACGCCGTTTCGGCAAAAAAACTTTTTGACAACATGCCATGGTCGCTGTAGTATCAAAAAGTATTATTGGCGTATAACATTTGCACGTCGGGTCCATTAGTTGCCGAAACGCGCCGCTTCGGCAGGTGCAGGCGGGCCCATCCGTCCCGCCGAGATCAGGATCGAAAAATGGCCAACGTCATGGTCGCTCGGGTTCTTCTCGTGGTTCTGCTGGTCGCGCCGCTTCTTGCCTGTGCCGAGGAAGATCGGTACACCTGCGTCCGTGTTGTCGATGGGGACACTGTGATGGTGCGCGATCACGATAACCGTCTCTTACGGGTGAGACTCATCGGGATAGATGCCCCCGAGAGTGTACGGCCCGACTGGCCGGTAGAGTATTTCGGAAAGGAGGCCGCGGCTTTCACCCAAGCACTGGCAGAAGGCAAAGCGGTGCGCTTGAAATTCGACTATCAGCGTTATGACAAGTATGACCGGCTATTGGCTTACGTCTATCTGCCCGACGGCAGGATGCTCAACGAGGAGATACTCAGGGAGGGGTATGCCCACGCGTTGACCCGGTTCCCTTTCAGGTATCTCGACAAATTCCGCCGGTTGGAACGAAAGGCGCGAAGGAAAAAGCGGGGCCTCTGGCGGGAGAATAACAACGCAGCCGTGACTGGCCGGTGATAATCTGCGTCAAATGTGGTATGCTCGGGTCGACGGGGTGCCAGCCTGGATATTGCGTGAGTGATCGTCGTGAGAGGCCGTAGAAGCAACATAGGCAAGGCGCAGAGAATTTTCTGGCTGCAGACATATTGGAATATTTCAAAGTCAGGAAATTCTCGGCAACGCCGCATATGGCAGCTTATCCGGCCTCGCAATAGATTTACTCACGCAATATCCAGGCCAGGCAGGCCTGCCTGGCACCCTTAGCTCGATACGTCACCCTCATTGAGAATGGCAACACCGAACATGGAGGATGGAGTGTGAAAAATAGATCGTCACTTGTTTTTCTGATACTGTTCTTATTCTTCTCGCCGGCTCCCGTGTCTGCCGACAATCCGGGTTTTGAGCCCGGGCAAGGAAACTCTCTCGCTCTGGACGAACAGGCATCAGGTGACGACTCCATTTATCAAGAGCCTGAAGTCCCGGGGGTGGAAATAGCGGATCCCCTGGAGCCTTGGAATCGGATGATGTTCTCCTTTAATGACAAAGTCTACTTCTGGATGTTCGAGCCGATTGCCCGGGGATATGCCCACGTGGTTCCCAAGGGAGGGCGGGTTGCGGTGGACAACTTTTTTCACAACGTCCTCGTGCCGGTGCGACTGGTCAACGCCGTGCTCCAGTGGAAAATGGGGAGGGCTGGTATTGAACTGGTGCGGTTTGGGTACAACTCGACGATCGGCGTTCTCGGTTTCTTTGACGCCGCAAAACGGGACTTGAGTTTCGAGCGAAATGATGAGGATTTCCGCCAGACCCTCGGCAGCTACGGGATCGGCAATGGATTCTACATCCTATGGCCTTTTCTGGGACCATCATCCCTTCGGGATACGGTGGGGCTTGTGGGGGATTCCTTCCTCAATCCGGTCAACTACATTCGAGATGGGGCAACACTAATAGGTGTCCGGGTGTTCAATCAAGTGAACGACCTTTCCCTCCACCTCGGCGAGTACGAAGACATGAAGGCGGCGGCCCTTGATCCCTACACCGCGCTTCGAGACGCCTATGCCCAGTACATGAAAGCCCATATCGAAAAGTAGCAGCGGGGTGCCAGGCAGGCCTGCCTGGGCACCCTTACCCTTTGACCTTTTCCTCCAGCCGGCGTACCAGTTCCTCATAGTTTCCGGACTGCAGCAATTTGGCGAACTGGGTTCTGTAATTTTTGACCAGACTGACGCCCTCGACAACGATATCGTAAACGAGCCACCGGGAGCCCTTGTGCCGTAAGCGATAGTCTACAGGGATACTGACCCCCTGGGTCGACTCGATGCTTGTTTTAAGCACCGCATAGTCGTCGTCGATTTTCTCTTTGCCGTAGACGACCTTTTCATTATCATACCGTTCGATCCTGGTGATATACGTTCGCTCCAGCAGTTGGGAGAAGAGGGCGGTGAATGCCTCCTTTTCCTCAGAGGTTCGGTCCTTCCAGTGTCTGGCCAGGGAGCGCTTTGCCATCTCCTCCCAGTCGAACACGTCGTCCACAATCCGCCTGAGGGCGGCACGGCGTTCGCTCTCTTTCCCGGGAGCTTTCAGGTCGTCATTTTTCAGAGTTTCAATGACCTGGTCTACGGTGACACGGAGCTGCTCGGTGACCTCGCCGCCGTAGGCTGGACAGATAGCAAGTGTCAGAAGGCAAATCGACAGACACCCTATGGGCATAGCCGATAGAAATATCTTTCCCATCTCAATTCCTCCTTGCCCTATATCTTGCCAAAGACGTACTTGGAAATCAACTCCTCGATATCGACGGCAGATTCGGTCTCCCGGATTTTACCGCTGTCCGGTATGATTTCGTCGGAACCTCCCGGTGTAATCATGACATATTTTTCACCGATGAGCCCCTTGGTCTTAATGGATGCGAAGGCGTCTTCCTGGATTTCAATCTTTTCTTCCACGCTCAGTTCCAGAAGTGCCTGGTAATCGTCATTGAGCCTTATGCTCTTGACCTTGCCGACCTCCACTCCAGCGATTTCCACGCTGGCGCCCGGTTTGATGCCGCCGGCTTTTTCAAACTCCGCGTATAAGATGCGTCCCTTGCTGAAGGTTTCCAGACCGCCCAGCCTGATTGAGAGATACCCCAGGGCGACAATGCCCAGGACCACGAACAAGCCCACCGATGTCTCCAGGTTAATCTTCTTCATTCCAGTCTCCTATCGTGCCTGATGGTCCTCAAGAGCTTCTCCGCAACCATCTGAACCGTCCACGCAGCCAGTGACAAACTGGTGAACAATGGGGTTTGTTGAACTCCGGATCGCCTCGGGCGTCCCCGCGGCTGCAATAACGCCTTCATGGAGCATGGCCACCTTTTCGGCAACACCAAAAATCTTGGGGATCTCGTGGCTGACGATCAGTCCGCTGAATCCGTATTTACGGTGCGTGCGGACAATGAGGTTGTGTATGGTATTCACGATGATTGGATCGAGTCCTGTGGTCGGTTCGTCAAAGAGGACAACCTCGGGCTCCATAATTAAGGCCCGGGCCAGGGCGACCCGTTTCTTCATGCCGCCGCTCAGCTCGGCGGGGTACTTACGGCCGATACCGTCGAGTTCCACATCGCCCAGGGCCTGCAGTACCCGGGCCCTTATCTCCTCTTTGCTGAGTTTCGTCTTCTCCCTTAAGGGAAAGGCCACATTCTGAAAGGCTGTCAATGAGTCAAAGAGCGCCCCGCCCTGGAAGAGATAGGCAAATTTGCTCCGGACTTCGTCCAGTTCCCTGGCCCGAAGCCCGGTGATATCCTTGCCGTTGATGATGATACAGCCGCTGTCCGGTTTGAGCAGGCCGATGATATGCTTCAAGAGCACGCTCTTGCCGATCCCGCTTCGGCCGATGATGGCGACCAGTTCGCCGTCGCCAATGGTCAGGTTTACCCCGTTGAGGACAACCTGGGAGCCGTAGGATTTCTTGAGATCCTTGATTTCTATCATGAATCGCCTTGATGTTAAAGCAGCACGGAACCGAGAAAGTAGTCCCAGATGAAGATCATGACCGACGAAAGCACCACGGCCTCTGTGGTGGCCTTGCTCACGCCTTCGGCACCGTAGCTCGTGTGATAGCCTTTATAGCAGCAGATCCAGACGACGAGCACGCCGAAACTCAGCGATTTATAGAGGCCCAGGAGAATGTCATCCATGTCGACAAAGCTCTCCATCTGGGAGAAATAGGTTCCCGAACTCAGCCCCAGCAGCTTAACGCCCACCAGGTATCCGCCGTAGATGCCGATAATATCGAAGATGGCAGCCAGCAGGGGAAACACAATGAGGGCGGCTACAAAATTGGGGACAATGAGGTATCGCATGGGGTTGAGGGCCATGGACGCCAGGGCATCGATCTGTTCGGTGATTTTCATGATCCCGATTTCCGCCGTAAGGGCAGAGCCCGCCCGTCCCGTGACCATAAGGGCCGAAAAAACGGGGCCCAGTTCCCGGATCAGGCTCAATGCAACGGCAGGACCGAGGAGGGCTTCGGAACCGAATTTGCTGAGCGTATAGAATACCTGGAGAGCCAGCACCATGCCGGCAAAAGAGCCGGTCAGGAGGATGACGAGCATCGACTTGCTTCCCAAAAAACTTATCTGCCTCAGAAGCACCCGGAACTTGAACGGAGGGGCAAACATGTAATAAAAAGCGCTGAGCAGAAAAGTGAACATCCTGCCTGTTTCGCTCAGCCGCCCGAGGATCAGGCCGCCGAATTTTTCCAGAAGAAGAAACATGGGATGGCAGATTCCTCTACGCTTGCCGTTGGATGGGACTGCTTCTTGGTCCAGGGAGCCGTGCTGTGAGCGTATCGCGCTCATGGTCATTGAAAACGGCCAGCCGGGAGACCGGCGGATTCCTCTTGTTGCAACCGTTCATTGGGCAACCTACCAAAAGCGGCGTAAACTTTCAAACAATAATTGAGACGGGTCTGTCAGATGCAGGGTAGGCGATAATCTCCGTCTTCTGGATGCAGGGAGGATGACGGCCGTTTTCGGGGGGGAAGGTGACCGGTGCAGCGCGAGTCAGGCTCGCGGGCTGCACCGGTTTAAATCGCGGTGTGCCAGGTGGCTCGGTATGAGGCAGACAGCCCGGTAGTCGTCAATCGGAGAAATCTCGGTCCATGACCGTTTTGCGCCCATCCTTCGTGGCATTGGCAATCGCCTGATCGCAAAGCCTTCGAATGATATCGGACAACGCCGGCGCGGCGTTGCCGGCTGTATTCATCCCCCCGGCATCACGGATGTAGTTCTTCAACTTGGATACAACAACGAGAACGTCTTTTTCTCCCATGGTATACCTCCAGCGCTATGTCAATATGTTCAGATAGGAGACAGAACAGAATGCCTGTCCGCTAAAACTTCGGGGGGACTATAACGGAGACGGATAAAGCCGTCAAGCACAAAGTGGACCTGTCTGAGACGGGGCACCGGCTCCATGCGCCCATGTCTGATGGGTGTGGGGCCGGGCTGGCCGAAACAGTGAATTGACGGATTTTAGAAGCTGGGGTAAAATTCGGTCGTCGTATTCGAGCAATCCATTATTATTTTGTGGGGGAGAAAGAGAGGTCATGAAACCATGAAGCCTATGATTGCTCTTCTGTTTATTGCAGCCGTGATCGTCACTGTTTCAGCAGCCGGGGCTGCAGGTAATAAGGAGATTGTCGGCTGGCATGAAGCCCATGGCGGGCATAAGTACGCCACGCCTGTCTGGACGCTGCCCAAGGCGACAGCCCCTGAGAATATGATCTGGGGTGTGCCGTCCATGCCGGGGGATCTCAAAGCGAGCCGTTTCTACACCGCCGAAGACTGCGGCGGCTGTCACGATGAAATCTTCAGGCAGTGGAAGGGGTCCATGATGGGCAACGCCTGGAAGGATCCCGTTTTTATCGCCGTCTATAAGCATTATCTGGCCAAGTCCAAAACAGCTCAGGAAAAGGAAGAGACGGCCATGTGCTCCCGGTGCCATACAGCGGTGGGCTATTTGGCCGACGCCCCGGGCCGCTATTTTCAGGGAGAATTGTCGGAGGCTGAAACCGACGGCGTGTATTGTGAAGTCTGTCATTCCATGGCGAAAAGTGCCGGTGTGGGCAATGGCGCCTTCATTCTGGAGCCCGGTGATGCCGCGGCAGGGGAGGGGGGGATTAAGTACGGTCCCCGCAAGGACGCCGAATCCCCGTTCCATGACACCCAATATTCGGACCTCCACACCCGTTCGGAGCTTTGCGGCGCCTGCCACGACGTGGCCCACGCCCACAACATCATGCCCATCGAGAACACTTACACCGAATGGCGCACCGGCCCGTACAATACGGGGGACCCCAAGACCTCAACCCATTGCCAGGACTGCCACATGCGGCAGACGCCCGCCGTCGCGGGTACGGGGATTACGGAGCTCCCGGACAGTCCGGGCTTCTCTGCGCCTGAGGAAATGGGAGCTAAAGCCCGGGATCATATCTGGCAGCACTGGTTCATCGGCGGCAACGCCACCGTGCCTGATTTGCTCGGAAATCCCGAGTGGGCCAAGATGGCCCGGGACCGTCTCTCCAAAGCGGTCGTCGTGGCCATTGAGGAGATCCAGCCTGCCAAGGCGGGTGATATTATGCGTTTCAATATCCGGGTGGACAATGTGGGCGCAGGCCATTATCTTCCCACCGGTCTGACATACGTCCGGCAGATGTGGCTCCACGTTGAAGTCGAAGACAAGGACCACAATGTCATTTACGAGTCCGGCGGACTCGACAAAAACGGCAACATTGACCCCAACGCCGTTATTTACAAAACGGTCCTCGGAGAAGGGGGCAAAGAGAGAAAACCGACATTTTTCCTTCCTGTGGCGGTCCAGGTACTTTCGGACAAGCGGATCCGCCCGAAGGGCCACTCTGTTGAGCCTTACGCTTTCTATCTGCCAAAAGATCTAAAAGGTGAGGTGAAAATTGAGGTGACTGTTCGATACCGGAGCGCCCCCCAGTTTCTCATCAACGAGCTTCTCGGCAAGGCGGCACCGGAATTGCCCATTTTTGATATGGCAAGCGCGAAACAAGCCATCAAGGTGCGGTAAACGACAAACCATAAAACCCGCGCCCCCTGTTCCAAACTCCGGCCCGGCGGCGCGGGCTTTATTTTGATTTGCTGCACAGATGGCGCCCAAGAGCTGTTTGAACGCCTGCAAGCCGTGTTCCTGCTGCTTCGGCTGAGGTGTGGGGAATCAGTCATTTAAACTGCCACGGGGGGCGCCGTGTTCCTGCTTGAACTTTCCGCCGCGATCCATGTGGTTGGGGTGGTGATCTGGATCGGCGGCGTCGCCTTCGTCACCATCATTCTCTTTCCCATGATTCAGGAAATGGAAAACCCCCTTGAAAAGGCGCTGCTTTTCCAAAGGGTGGAACACCGGTTTGCCAGGCTGGTCCGGGTTGTCATCGTCGTGGTTGGGATTACGGGGGCGTACAACCTGCATGCCAGGGGGCTGTACAGCATCATGACCAGCCCCGAGGGGTTCTGGCTCGATTTGATGATCGGCGTCTACGCCGTTTACGCCCTATTGATATTCGGGCTTGAGAAAGCGCTGTTCAAGCGGATTTTCAAGGAGACGCAGAACCTGGATGCCGACAGAATATTCCGCCATATGAGCATATTCCACTGGGTAGTGCTCACTTTCAGCCTTCTGGCGGTGGCCGGAGGCGTTATGGGCAACCATTAGGGCAGACCGATCCCAAGACCGCGGGTCTATCTCTCTGCCAGATATTTGTCGGGATCGGAAAGAAAGGTTTCTTTTCCTTCCAGCCGACAGAAGTAGTAGGTTCTGCCTTCGTATTCGACCTGGGCGGCGGCTTCACCTTTGTCGATCTTCATGCCGCAAATAGGATCGACGACCAGATTTTCATTTGCCGCGGCTTCGGCTGCCCGCGCTCCGGGACATTTGTGCTGTTGCTCTCCCTCCTGGTGCATCTTGGCACAGTTTGCAGGGTCGCATTTGCCTTCCGGATCTTCATTTGCCGCGGCTTCGGCCGCCCGCGCTCCAGGACATTTGTGCTGCTGCTCTCCCTCCTGGTGCATCTTGGCACATTTTGCAGGATCGCATTTGCCTTCCGGACATGATTCAACTGCAGGGACCCAGGCCGCAGCCAGGAAAAGGGCTGCCGCCAGTGCACTCAAAGAACGTTTCATATCGTATCTCCTGTCAAAAATTTACTTTCCATTTTGACCAGCTGGCGAACCAGCCGGAACTGCCCACAGTATACATGAAACAGGCAGGCTTGGAAATGAAAAACGCGGTTTTTTGTCACGTTGACTTTGTTTTCTCATCCCGGAAAAAAAAGATGCCGCCGTTTGACAGATGACCGAATAGCCAGTAACGTCGGAATCAGGCGTAAAGGAGTAGTTGGGATGAAGTGGGTTTCCTCCATAGCAGTCAGTACAAACGTTGAGGAAAATGTCGATTGTTGTGTCAGGGAGATACAGGAGGGGCTCGGCGGCCCCCCGGACCTGGCCATTCTATTTGTCTCTCCTCATTTCAATAAAGAATACGAACAGATCGGGGGGAAATTAAGAGAAAAGCTTAAGTGTGCCCATTTGATCGGATGCTCCGCCGGTGCGGTCATTGGTGCAGGAAAAGAGGTGGAAGGCATGCCGGGCATCAGTGTGACGGCGGGATTGCTGCCTGGAGTCAAATTGATTCCCTTTCATCTGGAGCACAGTGAACTCCCCAGTCTCGACGGCAGCCGGAGGCCATGGGAGGAACTTTTCAGTGTTACCGCCCAGGAGGAACCCCATTTTCTTTTGCTTGCCGACCCCTTCTCCGTGTCGCCGGAGGAATGGCTGAGCGGACTCGATTTTACCTTTCCCGGTGCAGCAAAGATCGGCGGACTTGCCAGCGCCGGAAGTCACCCCCTGGAAAACGTACTCTACCTGGATGAGAACGTCTATCACACGGGACTGGTGGGGATGGTCTTCTCAGGCGACATTGTTCTGGATACGGCTGTTGCCCAGGGATGTTACCCTGTGGGGACGACATTGCAGATCACCGACTGCGAGAACAACCTGCTCAAAGAGCTGGACGGACGGCCCGCTCTGCAGGCACTGGCCGATATTCTTTCCGAACTTTCGCCGGAGGAGCAGGAGCTGGCGCAGAATTCACTTTTTGTGGGCATCGTGATGGACATCATGAAGGAGTCCTACGATCAGGGGGATTTCTTGATTCGGAACCTCATCGGCGCGGACCCCGAAGAGGGCCATCTGCTGGTGGCGGCCTTTCTTCACGAGGGCCAGACGATTCAATTTCATCTTCGGGACGCCAAGGCGTCCGCTTCAGACCTGGACAATGTGCTTGATTCTTTTACAAAAAGAACACAGAGGGCAAGCTACTCGGGGGCTCTCCTTTTCTCCTGCCTCGGCCGTGGACAATATCTCTACGGTAGTCCCAATCACGATTCAGAGCGCTTCCGCCATTTCCTGGGCCCCGTGCCCCTTGGGGGGTTCTTCTGCAATGGAGAGATTGGAGGGGTCGGGGGCACGACCTACCTTCACGGCTACACCAGCAGTTTCGGCATGTTCAGAGCCAAGAATGTCTGATCCCTTTTTGCGATATCGTTCGTCATGGGGAACCATTCAGTCCTCCTTCTATTCCTGCACCCGACGAATGGAGCAGCCAAAACAGGGTCTTGGGCTTGAAACCGTTAATCCGGATAGGACGAAAAGGGGGAGGGTAGAGGGAGAAGTCTACCGGCCCAATGCTGCCAAGTGGGAGAGGGATGGGAATGGCTGTTTAACCTTTTCCTATGAGACCAGCCAGCGATAGACGTCCTGAAAGGAGGATAAAACATGAGTTTGACGCCTTCCAGCATGATACCCCTTGGATTCACGGCGCCGGATTTTACGCTCCCGGACCCGGTGCATGGCGGCACGAAGAGTCTTCAGGCCTTGAAGTCTGATAAAGGAACGGTGATTATGTTTATCTGTAATCACTGCCCCTTCGTGAAACACATCAGACCGGCCCTTGTGCCCCTCGCAGGGAAGTACATGGAGAAGGGGATAGCCTTTGTGGCGATCAACGCCAACGATGCCGCCAACTACCCCGACGATTCCCCGGAGGGGATGAAGGAAACGGCCCGGGAATACGGCTATCCGTTTGTTTATCTCTACGATGAAACCCAGGAGATGGCGAAGGCCTATCACGCCGCCTGTACGCCCGATCTTTATCTCTTTGATGGCGAACTAAAGCTCGTTTACCGGGGGCAATTTGACGATTCCAGACCCGGCAGCGACATCCCCTTAACCGGTCAGGATCTTGCGTCGGCTCTTGATTCCCTTTTACGGGGAAAACCGGTCAGCCAGGACCAGAAGCCGAGTACCGGATGCAATATCAAATGGAAACCGTGATCGCCTGTCCCTGATTTTTCGGATCCCTCGCTTTTTCCAGCATCCTGATATTTTGTTCTTTCGTCAAGGTTGGTGGAAATCGTCGGATTCCCGTCTCTAATTCCCTTATTCCATAGGGAAAAACAAGTAATTAAATCACCAATGGGGGATCGCTCGCCCTGGAAATGATTTTTTTTTTGTATTTTCCTGAAAA
>CAYUBU010000220.1:0-4192 GCA_964443105.1 uncultured Nitrospirota bacterium | reverse complement strand
AGTACGTCGCACAAGTAATTCCGCAGATCGACGCAGAGATTTCGCAAAAGGGGCGTTTCCGGATGGAAACGAACTAGTCGGCGGTGACAAAGACGTTGTAGTTCGCGGCCTCAAGCCTTTGGGAGAGTGCCCGGGCATCGTCTTCAGTCGAAAAACTTCCCACCCGGACCCGGTAGTAGGTCTGAGCCCGGTCGTTCCACTCCCGAATAAACACGGTCTCATCGGCAAGCCGGCGTTCCAGATCAAGCTTCAGCTGGAGCGCATTGGCGCGATCCTGGAAGGATCCGGCCTGAACCGTGTAGCGCATGGGAGCAGCCTTGGCGGCAGTCTTGACCCGCGCCGATTTACTCCCCGACTTCCTTCCCGACTTGTAATAGCGATTGTCCCCCAGGGTTAACGTCTCCACACGGACCGGCACCACCCCCTCGGCCACCATGCCCAGCGCCTTGGCTCCGCCGTATGACATGTCGATGATGCGCCCCTTCACGAAGGGGCCCCGATCATTGACCCGGACCACGATCGATTTGCCGTTGTTCCGGTTGGTCACCCGAACCGTGGAACCCAGAGGGAGCGTCTTGTGGGCGGCGGAAATCTTGTACATGTCGTAGACCTCACCGTTGGCGGTGAGTCTGCCGTGAAAGGGCTTGCCGTACCATGAGGCCAGACCGGTTTCGACGGAACGCCGCCGCTCAACCCGTTTTTCCGTGCGGGGTACCGCACAGGCGGCAAAAAGAAACACCATGAGTCCCAAGGCCATCCAGCCGAAAACAACCCGCCATGCCCAACCCCTGTGCCTATACGTGGAGTACATATTTCTCATCTCCCCCAGCCAACGCTTCCATTTCCTGCCGGTGCTGCTCGTACCCCTCGCGGCCCATGAGCCCGTAGGTTGCCCGTTTGCCGTCTTCCACACCGGGCTGGTCCAGGGGATTAATGCGGTAGAGCTTGCCTGAAAAGAGCGTTTGAATCTCATACAGCATGAAGAGCTGCCCCAGGGTGAAGGGGTTGAGCTCCTTGAGGGTCAGCGTCAGATTGGGACGCTTGTGGCGGGTCAGGGCATATTCGGTTGCCTTCCGCTCGGCCTGTATGAGTTCCTGCAGCGAATGGCCCCCCAGGTAGGAGATCCCTTCCATTTCGGGATAGCTCCGGGGGATTTCCATGGTGTGGCCGTATGCCTCCAGGGCGACGAAGGTAACCACTTTGTCGTTCGGTCCTTCCACATAGAGCTGGATCTGGGAATGCTGGTCGGTGGTCCCCAGGGCTTTCACCGGGGTCTGACCGGCAAAGACTTCCATGCCGTCCAGGGAATGTCGTTTACCCAGGCTTTCGGCCCAGAGCTGCCGGTACCAGTCGGCAAAACCGTAGAGACCATGGACGTAAGGCATCATGACCGAGATATGTTTGCCCCGCCGGGTGTTGAGAATGTGGTGAATCGCGCCGTTGAGATAAGCCGGGTTTTCCCAGATCTTGACCTTGCGGCAGCGCCGCTCCATGAAGGAGGCGCCCGCCAGGAGTTCCCGGATATTGATACCCGAAAGTGCCGCCGAGAGGAGACCCACGGGGGTCAATACTGAAAAGCGCCCCCCCACTCCGGCAGGAATCACCATGCAGGGATACCCTTCCCGTTCGGCGACCCGCTTGAGATTTCCCTTGGATTCATCGGTGGTCACCACGATCCGGTCCTTGTGATCTTCCCGTCCCACAGCGTTGATCAGCGCTTCCTGACAGACGAGGAAGTTGGCCATGGTTTCCGCCGTCCCTCCGGATTTCGTAATCACGTTGAAGCAGGTTTTCTTCAGATCGAGAATATCGAGGAGACCGGCCAGCCTGTCGGGATCCACATTGTCCATGACATAGATGCGGGGTGCCCGCTTTCGGCCTGTCTTGGAGAGCTCATTATAGTGGGGATGATTCAGCGCCAGGTGGAGGGCTGTATTGCCCAGGGCCGACCCGCCGATACCGAGGACGACGAAATTCTCACACCGCTTTTTGACGGCTTTGGCCATCTCCACTATTTCTTTGGTGTTCTGGTCGGGCAGGTCCATGAATGGGAGTTTGCCTTTGGCCCGGCTTTCCTTGATATCGTGGTGTATCTCTTTGGTCTCCTGCGCCAGGGACTCGATCTCGCCGTCGAAGACGCCATGCTCCTCACCCATGAATTTGGCCATGGCATGATTGACGTCGAGTCGAACTGCCATCTCTTCTTTCCAGGCTTTATTCTTGTAAGGAACCATTCGAGAACCTCCGGAAATTGGACAAACCAAAACTTTAGTTCAAAACGGCGTGGAGCAGATGAACATAAGAGGGCGCCGGGGGGCGAAAAAACGCGCATGCTCGCCCAGTGCGCCGACAATTTGGAAAAAGCGTAGCACAGATGTTTTTATGAAGCAAGTCAAATGGGAGAATCAAATGGGGGAATCAGAAGGTAAGGACGTGGGATCCCACGGGGACACCCAGACTCTCTGCCACCGGGAGGCATTTGGCCTTCAGAAGGTGAACGATATTCTTCTCTGTCCCCTGGAGGGTCTCGTAGTGTCCCATCCCCTTGGCGATGACCAGATCGGCGGTATCCCATTCCGTCAGGAAGGCATGGGAGGCCTCGGCCAGGGGGAGCCCGATGGCGTCTTTCACGTGGGGAACGATGGGGGCCATGGCGTCAAAACCGAGGGCCTTCAGATCGGCCACGGTGGCATCGTTGAGAATCGGCGCTTCCTTCGGTGACACCACCACCGTCTTCCCCATTTTCACAAGCACCTCAACCAGGAAATAGTCAAAAACGATTTCACCGCAGTTGTCGGTGAGATAGAGAATCCGCTGGGCATCGTCCACGGCCGCGGCAAACCGGTCAAAGTGATCGACTCGGAGCCCTTTGTTCAACTCCTCAGCCAGAGTGTCCAGAGCGTTTCGCGATCCGTCGACGCCGAAATCGATGGCATTGCCAGCCACTGCCGCCAGCACGGCATCCCGGAGGGAGAGCGCCTGGCCATCCCATCGGCGGGCCGCCTCGGCAGCGACCCGGTTGCTCTTCTCTTTCAGCGCCCTATAGGGGTCTCTGCCGGTCCGGCTCTTCACGTAATGATGGAGCCGCGTACCGATTTCCGCTGGCACCTGGTGGGGGAAAGACGCCTCCAGAACCCCAAGGACCCCGGTCATGATAGAGAGCCGCTCCGCAGGGTCTGCCACCGACAGCTCCACCGCGTGGGCCGCCTGGTCCACCAGACATCGGGCACAAAGATAGGTTGCCTTCAACATTCTGCTCTCCCTGCGTTCGGGGCGCTTTTTCAGCGTGGATATCGCTTTGCTCCCATGGACCGGGAACCGAGGCGACAGTATAGACCGGGGGAACGCCAAAAATCAAATTTTTGCGGCAACCCCTTTTCACTGAGTTCACCCTGCCGGCAGGGTGAACCCCCGCCCGAAGCAAACTTTACTTTTCGTGAATTTGCGATAGACTTTTATCGTCTTAGTAGTTAGTGTCCATCCGGAAACGCTTCACCTCCGGATGGTTACAATAAATTGTTTCCAATTTGGAAACTGCCAATTTTGTGAAAGGTCAAGGAGATCAAGGAATTACGCGGAGACGTACTCGAGTACGTCGCACAAGTAATTCGGCAGATCGACGCAGAGATCGCGCAAAAGGGGCATTTCCGGATGGAAACTAGTTAAATGATCGATCCAGTCATTCAAGGAGTCTTGAGATGAACGGCTATCGGGTCCTCCTGCCTCTATTTCTCGCTGCAGCAATCTTCGCGGGCTGCGCCACGCCCAGGACACAGGGCGTGGACGTCAACGAAGCTCTGGTGGAGTCAGAAGCCAAAAAGCAGCGCCAAATCGCCCTGGAAAGCCTCATAAACGATCAGATCCATCTGGAGACTGTGGCCTACCCGATTCAGACGGCAGGAAGCCCCTTCTGCGACGACGCGGTCAAACCGGTGCTGGGGCTCTATTTCGCCAATAAACACGCCATTCCCAAAGAATTTCACGACGCCGCCGTCAGTCTCTACGCCTTGGGTGAATCGCTTCAGGTCACCCATGTGGTCCCCGAATCCCCTGCTGGCCGAGCGGGCATACAAAAGAACGACATCCTGGTGGCGCTGAATGGCGAAAAAATGCCCGTGGGCAAAACGGCCACGAAGGAGGCGATGGAACTGTTGGAAGACCAGCTGAAATCGGGCGAGCCGGTGACGCTGAC
>CAYUBU010000219.1:0-5982 GCA_964443105.1 uncultured Nitrospirota bacterium | reverse complement strand
GACCGAGGCGAACGCCTCGTCCCGCTTCATGGACAGGTTCTCGTCAATAAAGTTGTTCACGATGGTGGTCACCACCTGCATCGCCTGCTCCGGATTGCTGTGCTCGTAGCCTACGGAAAAAAGCTCATCCCCCTTGACCTTGATCGACACGCCTCCCCGGATCTTCTGGAGCAGCTTTTCCATATCCTCAGCATCATCCACATCTTTGTCCAGATTCAGTTTCCGAATCGTCTGCGACAAAAGGGGCCGGCTCAGCACCATCTGCTCCAGGGTCTTGAGGCGGGCCGTCAGCTTCTCTTCGCGGACCAGGCGGTCGTCTCCGATTGGGTTGGGTTGCTTTTTCTGAACCCTCACAACGGTCTTCGATTCGTAAACCTTTGGAAAGAAAAGGATGCTCAGCGAAACGAGGCAGAAGACGACCACGAAGGGAACCATAAAAAGCTTCCTGTTGCGAAGAAAGATCTGGTAATACGCTCTGAAATCTGAGTTGCTTTGATCTAACATGGAGACGTCATTCCTTTCTCATGAGCAACCTCTCGCCCCCGCCTGGCAGGACATGAAGAAACAGCGAGGGCCTGGGTCAGCCACCGTCGCAAGAATTCACCCTGTTGGCATTCCTTACGGAAAGACCTGCTGTATCACGTTATCATTATATTTCATGATATTACTTTACACAACACAAAACAAGGAAATGGGCCTCCTTGGGTTTAAGAATTGACGGATTTGCCTTTTCGTAGTGGAATCGACCCGAAACTCCCCCCTCCGGCGGGCAAATCGATGGTAACTGCCGTTCCTACCCGCTCTTTGCTCGTAAGTACCAGATTTCCCCCGTGCTCCCGGACAACTTTTTCCACGAAGGCCAGTCCCAGCCCCGTTCCCCCTTCCCGGGTCGTATAAAAGGGCTCAAATACGTGATTCTGGACCTCT
This sequence comes from uncultured Nitrospirota bacterium, assembly GCA_964443105.1. GTDB lineage: Bacteria > CG2-30-53-67 > CG2-30-53-67 > CG2-30-53-67 > CG2-30-53-67 > CAYUBU01. The sequence goes on along the minus strand of CAYUBU010000219.1, from coordinate 5,055 downwards.
TCAGGAATACCGGGGCCGTCATCGGTGAATGAAATTCGCACCCACCCGGTCCTGCCGGGCACTTCGTCCACGGCAACCTTCAATTCCCCCCCCTGGGGCATCACCTGAAGTGCGTTTAATATAATATTGATGAAAGCCTGTTTCAACTGCTTGTGATTGGCGGAAACCTCCTGGACGGAGTCGGAAAGGTCTTTTTGAATCGTAACCGTCTGTTTTTTCGCCTGGTACCCGAGGAAATGGACGACCTGTTCCAAAAGGATCCTCACATCGATGGGGCTCGTCTCCAGAGGCGCAGCATTGCTGTAGGAAAGAAACTCCGTGGCCATGTCCGAAAGACGTTCAATTTCCTCCTCCACCACATTCAGTTTTTCCACGATATTGTCTTTTTCCAGATGGTCCTTTTCCAGTTCCTTTCTTAGAAGCTCCAGATAGATAACGATCGCGTTCAGAGGATTCTTGATTTCATGGGCAACTCCGGCAGCAACCGAGCCCATGGTAGAGAACCGCTCCATATTCATAATGCTTGCGTGGGCTTTCTGCAGCTGGCGGTTGGAGTCGGCGAGCTGAAAAATCTTTTCCTGCAATATCCCGTACAATTTGGAATTGGAAATGGCCGTAGCCGCTTGACTGGCAAAAACGCTCAGTATCTGCAGTTTCTCTTCATCGATTTTCAACTTGGAAAATCGATTGTCCGCCACGATGACACCGATGGGCATTTCGTTTTCAATAAGAGGAACCACCACGAACTGGTGGACATTCCCCACGAGCCGCCGCAACTGGGGATCCACGTTCTTTCTCTCCCCCCCCCGATTCCCGACAATGGCCGCCTCCCGGTGAAAGAGTCCTTTGACCGGATAGCGGGCCTTGTCCCGGGTCGGCAAGGCAAGGGCACACACAAGACGATTGAATGAAGAGTCGATCTTGTCAGCCTGCCGATCGAGGCCCGGCATCATCTCTGAGAGCTTCTTCTCCCGGTTCAAGTCACGGTTCTTCCAGTAGGCAGCGGCCTCTTTCTGAGTCGACGGTCCAACGCCCATCTTGCCTTCAAGGAGAGTCATATCTTCGTTGAGCAGCAGCAGCATGGCCCGGTTAAATCCGAATCCTTCCACGGCGGTCAGTGAGGTCAAAATAACCCAGAGTTTCTCATCCAGAGAGAGGGGGCTCTGGAGTATTCTGTTCAGTGCGTAGAGGGCGAGCAGCTTCTCATTCTGCCGTTTGATTTCCCGGGTGGCATCATCCACCTGATTCAGGGTCCTGAGATTCTCGGCGGAAGTCTCGGCAATCAGGTTGGCCATGGCCACCATGAGGTCCAGCGTCTGGGTGACCCCTTCTTTGGGTACTTCGCGGACCGTCTTGACGATGGCCTCGGGAATCTTCAATTCCAGGGCTGCCCGGCCGAACTTCTCCCCGGGGAAATGGCTCCCGTCATTTAACAGGGTGCTGGTGCAGCCGTTGAGCACCGCGACAATCCTGTCGTTAACCCAGACCGGGGCCGTCACCTTGACCATCCCCGCATGACAGGAAAAGATGGAGGACTTCCCTTCCTCCATGACGCGCCTGTGCCCCTTGTCCAGGCTCTCCCGGCACCCTTGGCATCCTTTTTCGTGGTCCAGAACATATTTGCAGAAGGCGGGGCGGTCGGCGGGCGGCTCCGTCAGGTACTCGCCTTCCGTATCGAGCATGAAGAGGGTCTGTCCCAACCCGATAGAGGCTTTCTTTAATATCCGTTCGAAAGCCATCAGGTCGAGATCATAAATGGTCCAATCGTCTTTGGCTTTTTTTCCGGACATGGCCAACCTGCTCAATGAATGCTATCCCACTTCATCATGATAACGCAACCGAAAGCCGACGTGCAACTCATCCCGGGCGATGCGCCGGCAAGCCTCAACATCCACGTCACTGAGATTGAGCACCGTCACACTCACGTTCGCAGTTTTCGCCGCCTCATGGATAAACGTTTTCACCGCCTCGTAGGTGCCGGCCCCGAACAGGGGACGGCAGATGGCGTTGTACTTCTCTTCGTTCTCCGCATTGAGACTGACCGAATAAGCATCGACCAGCCCCTGGAGTTCCGGAATAATGTTTCGTTGGTGGATCAGGTTTCCCTGGCCGTTCGTATTCACCCGGACCGTCCCGCCCCGGCCTTTGATCCACGCTGCTACGTCCCGGACCAGGTCGAGACGGAGCAGCGGCTCACCGTAGCCGCAGAAGACGACCTCCCGGTAGTTTCGGGGATTCCCGATGGCGGCGATGACGTCTTCAGCCGTCGGCTCACCGGACAGACGGAGGTTGTGCCCCTTGACAAAGTCCCGGTTGTTTCTCACGCAGAAGCCGCAGGTATTCGTGCACCGGTTGGTAATATTCAGATAGAGGGAATCCCGAATGCCGTAGGCAATTTTGCCTTCCGAGTCAACCTCCCCGAGCCCGAAAAGCTGCATGGCGTTGTGACTCGTAATGCGTCCCACATCCGCCGGATGAAGACTGTGAACCTCGGCCAGGGTCTCGGCCACAAAGCGGACATGGGCCGGCTCGTTCCGCTTGCCCCGAACCGGTTGAGGGGCCAGATAGGGGCAGTCGGTCTCGATCAGCACTTTCTCGATCGGTATGGTTCCGGCAAGGGAGCGCAGGGCTCCGGCATTCTTGAAGGTGAGAGAGCCGGAAAAGGAGATAAAAAACCCCATGGAGAGAACCTCCCGGGCCATCTCTGGTCCGCCGGAAAAACAGTGGATCACGCCGCCCACGTCGTCGGCCTTTTCCGCCTGAAGGATCGCCAGGGTCTCTTCTTCCGCCTCCCGGGAGTGAACGATGAGCGGCAGGCCCACCTCCCGGGCCACGCCGATCTGTCGGCAGAACGCCGCTTCCTGCTCGGAAACAGGGGCGTGCATATAATGGAAATCGAGCCCCGTCTCCCCGACAGCCACCACCCGGGACTCAGCGCTGAAGGCGGCGAGCTTGTGTGCTGTTTCCTCCGTGAAGGACGCGGCATTGTGGGGATGCACCCCGACCGCGCCATAGAGGCCGTCGTCTTCACGGCGCACCAATTCCGCCACCAAGGGCCACTCCTTCTCTTCTGAACCCACGGTCAGGATATAGGCCACCCCCGCTTCCCGGGCCCGCTCCAGAACAGCGTCCCGATCGGTGTCAAACTGAGGCATGGTCAAATGTGCGTGTGAATCGATCAACATCGTCATTTACCCTTGAAGGTAAAAGGGTGCCAGGCAGGCCTGCCTGGCACCCCACTGCCCTCAAATACGGTGGTATACGAACTAACGGATTTTCTTGCCCGGCAGAACTTGATCCTGGTAGCCGAGGAGGACCAGCCCTGTTTCGCCTTCAACGGCGAGGACCATTCCCCGGGACTCGACGCCCATGAGTCGTGCCGGCTTCAGGTTCGCAAGAACCACCACGTTCCGTCCCACGAGTTCGTCGGGCCGATAGCGTTCGGCAATTCCGGCCACCACCTGCCGCGGCGCCTCTTCGCCGATGTCCACCAGCAGTTTCAACAGCTTCTTCGATTTGGGGACGGCCTCAGCCTCCCTGATGCATCCGCTTCGAATGTCAATACGGGCGAAATCCTCCAGGGTCACCTCTTTCGTGTCGGCCCGCTTCAGGTCATCTCCTGAGTTGTCCTTCCGTGCGGCACCCACAGCAGATCGCTCTTTTTTCATCCCTTTGGCATCGAGCCGGGGGAAAAGAGGCGCTGCCTTTCCTATTTCCCGCCCCGCCGGGGTCCCCCCCCAGGCAAGGGATGCGGCATCACACCAGTCGGACGGCAAGTTGAGAAGCCCGGCCGCCTTGTCACCGGTCACCGGCATGAAAGGCGAGATCAGCACCGTGACCAGTCGGAGCGTCTCCACCAGGTCGTACATGACCCGCGCCAGGTCATCGGCTCGGGAAGGATCCTTGGCCAGAGCCCAGGGTCCCTTCTGATCGACGTAACGGTTCGCTTCACCGATGAGTCCCCAGATCTCCTGGAGGGCCTTGTGGAACGCCATCTCTCCCATATACCGATCCACCTGCCGGACGGTCTCTTCCCCCCGGGACCTCATCTCGCTTGTGCCGCTGCAGGCGGGTACCCGGCCCCCGCAGTACTTGCCCAGCATGGTAGTCACCCGACTGTAGAGGTTGCCCAGGTCGTTGGCCAGATCACTATTGAAGCGACCGACCAGGGCCTCTTCAGAAAAATCGCCGTCCAGCCCAAAGGGAACCTCCCGGAGAAGAAAGTAGCGAAAGGGATCGGATCCGTAGCGGTCGACCATGGCATAGGGATCGACCACGTTCCCCTTTGACTTGGACATCTTCTCCCCTTCCACGGTCCACCAGCCGTGGCTGAACACACGCTCCGGGAGAGGCAATTCGGCGGACATGAGAAAGGTCGGCCAATAGACCGCATGAAAGCGAAGGATATCCTTGCCGATGACATGGACGTCGGCAGGCCAGAAGTCATCGAATCTATCCATGTCCGAACCGTAGCCGATGGCGGTCAGATAGTTGGTAAGGGCATCAAACCAGACGTAGATCACGTGGTCCGGATCACCGGGAACGGGAATCCCCCAGGAAAAGGTGGTCCGGCTGATGCTGAGATCTTTCAGACCGCCCTGGATAAACTGGACGACCTCATTGCGGCGGCTCACAGGCTGAATGAACTCGGGGTGTTTTTCAATATGCTCCAGCAGCCGTTCACCGTAGCGGGACATGCGGAAGAAATAACTCGACTCCTTGAGGCGCTCCGGCTGCCGTCCGCAGTCCGGGCAACGTCCTTCAAGCATCTGAGTCTCCGTGAGAAAGGTCTCACAGGGCGTGCAGTACCAGTCTTCGTACTCTCCCAGGTAGATGTCCCCCTTCTCGGCCACCCGATTCCAGACGGCATGGACCGCATGGTGGTGGCGTTCTTCCGTCGTACGGATGAAATCGTCGTTGGATATGTTCATCCGTTTCCACAGTTCCTGAAACCGGACAACCACCCGATCCGCCAGTTGCTGCGGCGAAATACCGTGATCGGCCGCGCTCTTTTCCACTTTCTGACCATGTTCGTCAGAGCCGGTGAGGAAGAAG
>CAYUBU010000218.1:0-3833 GCA_964443105.1 uncultured Nitrospirota bacterium | reverse complement strand
CTCGTGGAGGAGTCCTTTCCCCGGACCCATATCGCCGGCCCCTTCCTGGGGGATGAAGCCCGAGACCGCCTCAACGGGGCGATGGGACCGGACCGGTGGCTTTCCCGGTCAGCCGACTGGCGGGACGAGGAAGAACTCCTTTTCCTTCTGGCCGCGGCGTCGGCGACGGAACGACTCTACCTCACCTACCCCCGAACCGACAGGCAGGGCCGGGATCTCCTCCCTTCCCGGTATGTGGAAAAAGTCCTTTCTCTCTTCACCGAAGGGACCCTTCCCACCGCTGCCGTCTCTCTCAGCGACCCCCTGCCGGAACGGAACCTCATCTTCCGGCAGAAGGAGCTCCTGGAGTACACTTTTCTTCACCTTGCACAAGAGCCAAGCCTGGAACCAGACACGCCGCTCCTATACAACCACCTCCTGAACCACCAGCAGGAGAAGGTCGACGCCCTGCGCCACGGCCTTGCCGTCCTTCAGGCCCGGCAAGACGGCATCGGTGCCTACGTGGGCCGGCCGGGCAGTACGGTCGCCGATCGCATCCGCCGGGACGAAACCACCTACTCCGCCTCGGCGCTGGAACTCTACGGGGCGTGCCCCTTTCAGTACTTCTGTGAGCGGGAGCTGAAAGTCCAGCCGCTGGAAGAAGTGGAGGACGAGATCAACGTCATGGACATGGGCAGCCTCTACCACCAAATCCTGGAACGTTTCTACAGGGCCCTGGCTGGCCCCGTCACTGAGGAGAACCTGGCGGCCGCGAGAGAACAGATGGCCGCGGTCATCGGCCAATTCCTTTCCCGCCAGGAATTCAAAGGGGTGCCGGGCCACAAGAAGTTGTGGGAGATACGAAAAGCCGAAATCCATGAGACATTGGACCACTTCGTTGCCAGGGAAAAAGAATATTTTGAAAAGACCCGAGAGGTGCCGGCCCACTTTGAAGCCTCCTTCGGCATGATCCCCCGGCACCCGAGTGATCCCCTCTCTACGGCAGAGCCGCTGATCATCGACTCTGAGTCGGGCCCCATCGGGCTCATGGGGAAGGTGGACCGGATCGACGTAAGCGGAGGCGATGAGGGGCGGCGGCACTTCTCCGTTGTGGACTACAAGACCGGGAAGAGTGCGCCCTCTTCAAATGCCATCGGCCGGGGCGAGAGTCTCCAGCTCCCCCTCTATACGGCCTGGGCAAAGACAGTCCTCGGCCCCGGCTACGGGGTCAACGAGGCCGCCTTCTACCTGCTCAAATCGGGTAAGAAGAAACTTCAGATACCGACCCGGGACACCTCTTGGGAGGATGCCTGGGGCCTGGCCCGTCAATTCATTCAGGACTATGTGGAATCGATCCGGGGAGGGATGTTTCCCATGGGTGAGAAAAAGTGCTCCCCCTACTGCAGGTATGGTGCCGTCTGCAGAATCGGCGAGGAATAGAAGCATCGTCTGGAATTTAGTATTCAGAATATAGAATGCAGAGTTCAGCGGGCCGCGACAAGTGGAATGAAACGGTAGAGGGATATGGCTGAAGCTGCTGACAAGAACCCGGTCCAATACACCGACGACCAGGCCAGGGCCATCACCACCCTGGGGGAGAGTCTCTGTGTCACTGCCGGTGCGGGATCGGGAAAGACCACGGTTCTCGTAGAGCGCTATCTCCACCTCATCGAGGCCGGAGGCCTCGATGTCGACGGGATCGTGGCCATTACCTTCACCGAAAAAGCAGCCAACCAGATGAAGGAGAAGATCCGGGAGAAGATCGGCGCCCGCGTGACAGCCGCCAAGAGCCGGGCCGAGGGGGAGGCGTGGGAACGGCGGTACCGGGAGATCGGCTCCGCCTGGATCCATACCATTCACGGTTTCTGCACCCGCCTCTTGAAGGAAAACCCCGTGGAGGCCGGCGTCGACCCCCGCTTCACCATGCTCGATGAGACCGAGACCCTGGTTCTTAACCACCGTGTCTTCGCCGACTTCATCAACGACCGATTGAACCAGGATGCCGAAACCATGGTACGGCTTCTCACGGACTACGGTCTCCGCACGGTTCGAGATATGCTCACCAGCCTCCTGGACGAGCGGGAGGCTGTCCGCCTGTGGTGGAACTTCTATCTCGAAAACGACGACGAGCAGATCCTGGCCCCCCTGCGCAAACGAGCTGAAGCCGATCTGGACCGACTCCGCAGTGAACTCGATGGCGTCGCCTGCTCCGATCCCGAGGATAAGCTGGAAGGGCTCCGGCAGACCGTCCTGGAGACACTCCCCCCGTCCCCCATAACGAAGGAGAGCCTCGAGTTTCTCTCAACAAGCATCAAGCTGGGACAGGGGAGCAAGAAAAAATGGGGCGACGGACCATTCGCCCGGGCCAAAGAGATCCTCGGCGCCATTCGTGACCGGGCCGTTCAACTCGGTCCTCTTTATGACCAGGAGAGGACCGCTCGGGACCTCACCCTCCTGCGGGCCCTTCTCCTGGAGTTCAGGCGCCTCTATGACCGGTACCGGCTGGAGAAGTTCTCCCGGGGACTCGTCGATTTTGAAGACCTCCTCATCCTGGCCAGGGACCTGGTAACGCAAAATACCACCGTGCGGCACAAATACCGGGCCCGAATCGGGACGGTGCTCATCGACGAACTTCAGGACACGGACCCCCTGCAGATGGCCATCGTCGATTCGATCTGCGGCCCCGACAAGATTCCCATCTTCGGCGTGGGAGACGCAAAGCAGTCGATCTATAGTTTCCGGGGAGCCGATGTGGCGGTCTTCCAGAGATTTCAGCAGCGGATCCGACGGAACAACCCGGACGCCGTCATCCCGCTGAACAAGAACTTTCGGAGCCAGGACGCCGTCCTGGATTTCATCAACGCTCTTTTTAAAAAGATCCTGCCTCCCCGGCACCAGGGAGAGACAGACATCTGCTTTGACCCCTTAGAGCCCCACAAAAAGCGGGTTCCCCAGGATCATTTTGTGGAGACTTTCTTCATTGAATCCAAATCGGGAGAAACCACCGCCCAGTCTATCCGGGAGGACGAAGCCGCCTGGATCGCAGCCAGGATCGGGGCCATGGTGGACGGCGGGGAACCGCGGGTCCTGGAGGGAGAGGGTGAGATCCGGCCGGTGCGCTTCGGCGACATCGCCATCCTGTTCCGGGCCATGACCGACGTGAAAATCTGCGAAGGGGCCCTCCGCGCCCGGGGCATTCCCTTTACCGTCGTGAGCGGCGCCGGGTTCTTCCATAAACAGGAAATACTGGACGTACTCAACATGCTCAAGCTCGTCCTCTACCCCGAGGATGAAGAGGCTCTGGCCGGTGTCCTCAGGTGCCCGGTGATCGGTGTCCGGGATGACACCCTCTTCTTTATGACCCGGGGGCGTTCCCTGTCCCAGGGGTTACGTGACGCCGAAGCAGTGGAAGGGATCGATGGCCATGAACGGACCATCCTCCGCCGCGCCCGGCACCTGATCGGTCAGCTCCGCGGCCTCCGGGACCGGGTCCGTGTGCCCGAACTGATCGGGCGCTTTCTCGAAGAGACCGCCTATCCGGCGCTTTTGCTGACCGACCCCATTCATGGACATCAGCGCTGCGCCAACCTGAAAAAGCTGATGGATCTGGCCCGGAGCTTTGCTTCCAGCGCCTTTTTCGGGCTGGCCGATTTTGTCGACTACGTGGAAGAACTCCGGGAGCGGGACGCCCGGGAGGGGCAATCGGCCATCGACGAGGAAGCAAAGGACACCGTCCGGATCCTCACGGTGCACAAGGCCAAGGGGCTCGAATTCCCCGTGGTCTTCCTCCCCGATCTGGGACGAAACAGCGGCGGCCGCAGCGGTCCCCTTGCCATCGACCCCGAACTGGGGAT
>CAYUBU010000217.1:0-9123 GCA_964443105.1 uncultured Nitrospirota bacterium | reverse complement strand
CGGCTGCCTCCTTGATCTCCTTGCGGTAAATGATTTCCGCCGCCCCCTTGGGGCCGAGGACCGCGATCTCCGCCGTGGGCCAGGCAAAATTGATGTCGCAGCGGATATGTTTCGAATTCATGACCACGTAGGCGCCGCCGTAAGCCTTGCGGATGATGACGGTAATCCGGGGCACCGTGGCTTCCACAAAGGCGTAGAGCAATTTGGCGCCGTGCCGGATGATGCCGCCGTGCTCCTGTTCAGGTCCCGGCATGAATCCCGGTACGTCTTCCAGACAGACCAGGGGAATATTGAAGGCATCGCAAAAGCGGACAAAGCGTGCGGCCTTTTCGGACGCCTGGGTGTCGAGCACCCCGGCCAGCACTGCCGGCTGGTTGGCTATCAGCCCGATGGTCTGGCCGCCGAGGCGGCCGAAGCCGACGATGATATTGCGGGCAAAATTGGGCTGGACCTCGAGAAACTCGGCTCCGTCGAGAATGCTGGTGATGAGGATCTTCATGTCGTAGGTCTGATTCGGATTGGCGGGAACCAGATAATCCAGGGCCGGATCGGTCCGTTCCGCCGGATCCCTGAGATCGAGTATGGGCGCCTGCTGCCGGTTGTTGGACGGCAGATAGTTGATAAGCCTTCTGACCTCCCGAAGACAGAGAATTTCATTGGCGAAAGAGAAATGGGCGACGCCGCTCTTGGTGCTATGCACCCGGGCTCCCCCCAGTTCCTCCGCCGTGATGTCCTGATGGGTGACCGTCTTGACCACGTTGGGGCCGGTGACGAACATATAGGAGGTGTTTTCCACCATGAAGGTAAAATCGGTCATGGCGGGACTGTAAACGGCGCCGCCGGCACAGGGCCCCATGACGCAGGAGATCTGGGGCACCACCCCGCTGGCCATGACGTTACGGGCAAAGACCTCCCCGTAGGCCGCCAGCGATTCCACCCCTTCCTGGATCCGGGCGCCTCCCGAATCGTTGAGGCCGATGATCGGTGCGCCGACCCGGACGGCGTGGTCCATAACCTTGCAGATCTTCTGGGAATGGGCATCCCCCAGGGCACCCCCCATGACGGTAAAATCCTGACTGAACACAAAGACTTCACGGCCGTCAATGGTCCCGTGACCGGTGATCACGCCGTCGCCGGGAACCTCCTTGAGCCCCATTGCTTTATTGCCCCGGCCGGTCATGAGCAGATCGAATTCTTCAAAAGACCCGTCGTCCAGGAGCAGGTCGATGCGCTCCCGGGCTGTGAGCTTGCCCTTGCCGTGCTGGGCCTCGATCCGCTTGGTGCCGCCCCCCAGGAGGGCTTCATTCTTCATGGATGCCAGTCTGATCAGATTGTCCTGTCCCGGCTCTTGCACAGTTTCACCTCCTGACACAGATTATTCGGGCTCACAAAACTCTGTGAGAACGCCAAAGGTGCTTTTGGGATGGAGAAAGGCGACCCGCTTGCCGCCGGCGCCCTTAATCGGTGTTTCATGGACCAGTCTGCAGCCCCCTTCACGGGCCCTGGCCAGTTGATTCTCAATGTCATCGGTTCCGTAGGCAATGTGATGGATCCCCTCGCCGTTCTTTTCCAGGAACCTGGCGACGGGACTGTCGTCGGCCGTCGGTTCCAAAAGCTCAATATGGACCTCGCCCACGGAAAAGAAAGCGGTCCGAACCTTCTGGGATTCAACCTCCTCGATCCCCTCGCAGGGGAGGCCCAGGACCTCTTCATAAAACCGCCGGGCCTCGTCAATCGATTTGACCGCAATACCGAGATGGTCGATCTTTTTGATCATAAGCGCCTCTTGATTCATCCTGTTTAAAATGGGCTCGACGGATGCATCCCTTACCCCTTGTCCCGGTATTCGCCGAACAGATCCCGCAGCACCCGGCAGATCTCGCCCAGTGTGGCGTAAGCCCTAACGGCGTCCAGGATAGGCGGCATCAGGTTCCCATCACTCCTTGCCGCTTCTCCCAGGCGGGTCAGTGCTGTCTCGACCAGCCGGTTGTCCCGGTTCTTACGGAGGGTTTGCAGCGCCTCAACCTGTGCTTTTTCCACTTCCGGGTCGACCCGCAGAAGGGGAGGGCTGGCTTCCTCGTCGATCTGAAACTTGTTGACTCCCACAATGATTCGCTCACCCTGTTCGATCTCCTGCTGATAGGCGTAGGCGCTGTTCTCGATCTGCCGCTGGATGAAACCTTCTTCGATGGCCGCGACCACACCGCCGGCACCGTCGATCTTGTCGATCAGCTTCACGGCCTTCTTCTCGATCTTGCTGGTCAACTCTTCGATGAAGTAGGAGCCGGCCAGAGGATCCACGGTACTGGCCACGCCCGACTCGTGGGCGATGATCTGCTGGGTCCGAAGGGCGATGCGGACCGAATCCTCGGTAGGGAGTGAGAGGGCTTCATCCCTTGAATTGGTGTGGAGAGACTGGGTGCCGCCCAGCACGGCGGCCAGGGCCTGGGTTGCCACCCGGACGATGTTGTTGTCGATCTGCTGGGCCGTCAAGGTGTAGCCCCCGGTCTGGGTGTGGAACCGGAGCATCTGGCTGGCCGGTCGGGTGGCACCGAAACGCTCCTTCATGATCCGCGCCCAGAGCCGCCGGGCGGCCCGGAACTTGGCCACTTCCTCCAGCAAATCGGAAGAAGCGTTGAAGAAGAAGGAGAGGCGGCGGGCGAAGGCGTCCAGTTCCAGCCCAGCGTCCAGCGCGGCCTGGACATAGGTGATGCCGTTGGCCAGGGTGAATGCCACTTCCTGGACCGCCGTCGATCCCGCCTCCCGGATGTGGTAACCGGAGATGGAAATGGTATTGAAGGTCGGGGTGTGCTCACTGCACCACTGGAAAATATTGGTGATGAGCCGCAGGCTTGGTTTGGGCGGGAAGATATAGGTTCCCCGGGCCACATATTCCTTGAGAATATCGTTCTGGATGGTTCCTTTGAGCTTCTCTGCGGGGACCCCCTGCTTTTCACCGACCGCCGCATACATGGCCAGAAGGATGGCGGCAGGGGCATTGATGGTCATGGATGTTGAGACCTGATCCAGGGGAATCTGAGCAAAGAGCCGTTCCATGTCGGCCAGGCTGTCGATGGCGACACCCACCTTGCCCACCTCGCCGGAGGCCATGGCGTCGTCGGAATCGTAGCCGATCTGGGTCGGCAGATCAAAGGCGATGGATAATCCGGTGGTGCCCTGTTTGAGCAGATAACGGTAGCGGCGGTTGGAATCGGCGGCCGTGGAGAAACCGGCGTACTGGCGCATCGTCCAGAGCCGTCCCCGGTAGGTGGTCGGCTGGACACCCCGGGTGAAGGGGTATTGCCCCGGAAACCCCACGTCCTGAAGATAGGCCTCATCCATGGGATCGGGAAAGACGGCCCGGGGAATTTCGTCACCGCCGTGATTGGCGAATTTCTCTTTCCTTTCGGGAAATTTCTCCAGACTCTTCTTGAGAACCTTCTCTTCCCAATCTTTCAAGTCCCGTTGGTCAGCCATGATGCTCTCCCGTTGACCGGTCCTCGCCATGCTCCAGTTGCCGGAGAACCCCTGCGGCCTTCATGCGGGGGTCGCCCCGGCGGTTGGAGCCGTTTTTTACGATTTCTGCCAGCAGCTTCGGTTTAATCAACTCCAGGGCCCAGTCGAGGACTTCCAGATCATAGGCGTTCTTGCGGCGTTTCTTGAACTCCCCGTCGCGACGGAAATCGTCATCCAGAGATTCCACCACCTCCAGCAGCCCGTTGATGCCTTTTCCTTCGGAGGCCACGGTCATGCAGACCCGGGCTTTCCCTCTCCCTCTGTCGCGGCGCTCCCGGGCCACGGCCTCCATGTCCATGGCCAGGATTTCAGCACCGGCAGCGTCGGCCTTGTTCACAATCAGGAGGTCGGCGACCTCCAGGAGGCCTGCCTTCATGGCCTGTATATCGTCGCCCAGGCCGGGTGCCAGAACCAGGGCCGTTATATCGGCCAGCCGGATGATATCCATTTCCGACTGGCCCACGCCGACTGTCTCTATGATCACCGGCGAGCAGCCGGTGCTCGCCAGTATCCGGACCGCCGCTCCGGCGGCGGCGCAGAGGCCGCCCAGGCGTCCCCGTGTCGCCATGGATCGCACAATCACGTCGGAATCGACGGCATGACCCATCATCCGGATCCGGTCTCCCAGCAGGGCACCTCCCGAAATCGACGACGAGGGATCGACGGCCACCACACCGATCCGGCGGCCCCGGGCACGGTAGGTGGCTATGATCTGGTCCGTGAGCGTTGATTTGCCCGCTCCCGGCGGGCCGGTGATACCGAGAATCAGTGCCTCGTCAATCCGCGATTCATCCAGAGAGGCCAGGATGGCGTCGCTTGCGGGATCGCCGTCTTCCACCAGGGAGATGGCCCTGGCTATGGCCCTGGGGTCTCGGGCTTTCAACCCTTGCAGGAGGTGTTCGGGATTCACGGTGCAGGCTCTCCTGTAGAAGTTTACTTGGAGGATCTGCTCTGAACATGGGCTTCGCAGGCCCTTCGAAAGGCCTCGATGATCTGCTCCACCGGTGTCCCGGGAGTGAAAACGTCGACGATGCCGGCGTTCTTCAACCGGGGAATGTCTTCATCGGGAATCACGCCGCCGCCGAGTACCGGAATATCACCGGCCTTCAGCTTGCTCAGGGCTTCAACGACAGCGGGAAAAAGGCGCAGATGGGCACCGGAAAGGGACGAGAGACCGACAGCCGATACGTCTTCCTGCACCGAAGCGGATGCGATTTCCTCCGGTGTTCGCCGGATGCCCGTATAGACCACCTCAAACCCGGCATCCCGGAGGGCCCGGGCGAGAAACTTGGCACCCCGGTCGTGACCGTCGAGGCCGGGCTTGCCGATCAATACGCGGTAGTCAGTTCTTTTTTCAGCCATACCATCCTCCATGGCCACCTGTCACAGGGCATTACCCTTCAAGCCGTTAAAAAACCTCGGCGCAGAATTCCCCCAGCCGTCCCAGGTCGCGGCAGACATGTACGCCCGCTTCCTCCATGACGTCGATTTTTGTCTGGGCCGTTCCGCTGCCGCCGCTGACGATGGCGCCGGCATGACCCATGCGTCGTCCCGGCGGAGCCGTCAGCCCCGCAATAAAGCCGACCACCGGTTTGCTTACCTTCTCGGCAATGAATGCCGCGGCCTCTTCCTCGGCACTGCCGCCGATTTCCCCCACCATGACGATGCCCCTGGTCTCCTCATCTGCTTGGAATGCCTCGAGACATTCGAGAAAGTTGGTTCCGTTTACCGGGTCGCCCCCGATACCGATGCAGGTGGTCTGGCCGATCCCCTGACCGGTCAACTGGTGGACCACTTCATAGGTCAGGGTACCGGAACGGGAAACCACGCCGATGGGACCGCCGGGCTTGTGGATGGGGCCGGGCATGATGCCGATTTTGCACTGGCCCGGTGTAATAATTCCGGGGCAGTTGGGCCCGATGAGTCTCACATCCCTGCCGTGGAGATAGTTTTTCACCTTCATCATGTCGAGCACCGGAATCCCCTCGGTAATGGCGATGACGAGGGCCACACCCCCGTCGACGGCTTCCATGATGGCATCGGCGGCAAAAGGGGGCGGCACAAAGATCAGGCTGCAGTCGGCCCCCGTCGCGTCGACGGCTTCCTGCACCGAATTGAAGACCCGCACGTCGTCCATGGTTTGCCCGCCCTTGCCGGGAGTGACGCCCGCCACGACCCGGGTGCCGTATTCAATACACTGCCTTGAATGAAACTGGCCCTCCTTGCCGGTGATCCCCTGGACCACAACTCTTGTCTCTTTGTCGACGAATATTGCCATAGGTAGTCTGCCTTTATCTGTCTGTTAGAAAAGTGAGCCAGCCGCTGGCACAACCGGTACTGCCGGAATGGTGAGGACCTCCAGTCAGGCGGCCACAATCTCCGCGACCTTCCGGGCGGCGTCGTGGAGATTGGCGGCGGTGATCAGGTTCAGGCCCGATTCCGCAAGAAGGGCTCTCCCTTTGTCCACATTGGTCCCTTCCAGCCGCACCACTACCGGCACGTTGATCCCCGTCTTTTTTGCCGCCTCGATAACTCCTTCGGCCAGCACGTCGCAGCGAAGGATTCCCCCGAAAATGTTGATGAGTATCCCCTTGACGTTCTTATCGCCTAAGATGATCCGGAAACCGTTCTCCACCATTTCCGCGTTGGCGCCGCCGCCCACATCGAGAAAATTGGCCGGTTCGGCCCCGGAATTCTTGATGAGGTCCATGGTGGCCATGGCCAGTCCGGCGCCGTTGACCATGTTCCCCACGTTGCCGTCGAGATTGATGTAATTGAGGTTGAAACGGGAGGCCTCCACCTCCAGGGGGTTTTCCTCATCCACGTCCCGATAGGCAAGAATCTCCTGCTGCCGGAAGAAGGCGTTGTCGTCCACGTCAACCTTGGCGTCCAGGGCCACCAGGTCATTCTCCGCGGTGATCACCAGGGGATTGATCTCGAGGAGAGAACAGTCGCAGCTGACAAAAAGAGTATAGAGCTTTCCAAGGATTTTCATGAAGTCCTTCATCACGGGCGCCGGCAGGCCGAGTCCGTAGGCGACTTTACGGCCGTGGTAGGACTGGATGCCGAGCAGGGGGTTGATGGGGACTTTGATGATCTTCTCCGGGGTTTCGGCTGCCACTTCCTCAATATCCATACCGCCGGCCATGCTCGCCATGATCACGATCTGAGCTGTCGATCTGTCGGGAATGATTGAGAGATAGAGTTCTTTGGCGATGTTGAGCCCCTGTTCGATGAGGAGTTTACGAACCGGTCTCCCCTCGGGCCCCGTCTGGGGCGTCACCAGCGGTTTGCTCATGATGTTCTCGGCATGGCTTCGGACTTCGTCCAGATTCTTAGCGAGTTTCACACCGCCCCCTTTGCCCCGGCCGCCGGCGTGGATCTGCGCCTTGACCACAACGGGATAGCCGCCCAGGGTTCCTGCCGCCTTGCAGGCCTCATCGGGGCTGAAGGCGACGTGGCCACCGGGCACGGGGACGCCGTATTTCCTAAATAGTTCCTTGGCCTGGTATTCGTGTATTTTCAAGGTCCTGCCTCCAGAGGTGATAAGGCGAATGGGAGTCGAGTGATTCTGTTCAGGAAATTTATCGCTAATAGATGCACGGTGTCAAGAAAAATACCGACTTGTTTTTCCTTAAGTGACGCATGAGCCCTCCTCAACAGAGCTGCTGGAAAAAATCGTTCCCCTTGTCGTCCACCAGGATAAAAGCGGGGAAGTCTTCAACCTCGATTTCCCAAACCGCTTCCATGCCCAGCTCCTCATAATCGATGCATGAAACCTTCTTGATGTTCTCTTCGGCCAGCAGGGCGGCAGGGCCTCCGATGGAGCCCAGGTAAAAACCGCCGTGCTTTCGGCAGGCATCGGTCACCTGGGGGGAGCGGTTTCCCTTGGCGATCATGATTAATGAGCCGCCATGGGCCTGCAGCAGATCAACGTAGGAGTCCATGCGGCCTGCGGTAGTGGGGCCGAAAGATCCCGAGGGTTTTCCCGCCGGCGTCTTGGCAGGTCCGGCGTAGTAAATGGGGTGGTCCTTCAGATACCCGGGAAGGGGTTTCCCGGCATCCAGGAGATCCTTGAACCGGGCATGGGCTATGTCGCGGCCGACAATGATGGTACCGGTCAACAGGAGTGGTGTTGCGACGGGGTGCCGCGTTAGATCGGCCAGGATCTCATTCATCGGCCGGTTCAGATCGATTCGGACGCCTTCCGCGTGCTTGCCTCGATAGGCTTCGGGAATCAGGCGGCCGGGATTTTTGTCCAACGCCTCGATCCAGATTCCCCGGCGGTCGATCCGGGCCTTGATGTTGCGGTCCGCGGAGCAGGAAACACCCATGCCCACAGGGCACGAGGCACCGTGGCGGGGAAGCCGGACAACCCGAACGTCATGGGCAAAGTATTTGCCTCCGAACTGGGCGCCGATGCCAATTTGACGGGACGCGGCCAGGAGTTCCTGTTCCAGGTCAACGTCCCGGAAGGCCTGTCCCTGTTCGTTGCCTGATACGGGGAGGCCGTCGAGATACTTGGCGGAGGCGAGTTTTACCGTTTTTAAGCAGGCTTCAGCACTGGTGCCGCCGATGACGAAGACCAGGTGGTACGGTGGACAGGAGGCGGTGCCGAGGGTCTTCATCTTCTCCACAAGGAAGGGCAGAAGGGTCTCCCGGTTCAAAAGGGCCCGGGTTTCCTGGAAGAGATAGGTCTTGTTGGCACTGCCGCCCCCTTTGGCCAGAAAGAGAAAATGGTAGGCGTCCCCTTCGGCGGCGTAGAGGTCGATCTGGGCTGGCAGATTGGTACCGGTGTTCTTTTCGGTATACATATCGAGGGGGACGGTTTGGGAGTAGCGGAGGTTTTCGCCGGTGTAGGTCTTAAAGACCCCCTTCGACAGATATTGAGCATCGTTATAGCCGGTCCAGACCTGCTGGCCTTTCTTGCCGATAATGATGGCGGTGCCCGTGTCCTGGCAGATGGGGAGTTCAAATCGTGCGGCCACTTCGGCATTTCTCAAAAAGGCCAGGGCCACGCCGCGATCGTTGGCCGATGCCTCGGGATCGGCAAGGATGCGTGCCACCTGTTCATTGTGTTCGTGACGGAGGAGAAAGGAGAGCTGCCGGAAGGCTTCCCGGGCCGTTCGCGTCAGTCCCTCGGGATCGACCTTGAGTATCTCCCGGCCGTCAAAGGTCTCGACCTGAATGTATTTCTCCGAACCTTCCAAATGATCATAGACGGTCTCGTCAGGGGCCACCGGGAAGGCTGGTTGGTAGCTGAATTGGGCCATTCTCAAGACTCCCTTATGGCAAGAGGCTCTACCCGGGGGTCATGCAGCGCTACGGGCCGGACGGCCAGTATACAAAAACAAGATACACTTTGAAAGACCAAATAGCAAAGGCGGCTAGAGAAAAGCAGCGATTAGACGTTTCCCGCAAGAACGAGTATGATGAGGCAGGTTTGTAACGACTGAAGAAGTGGGCATGGTCGTGTAAATTGCAGCGGGTCGGGGCACACCAGGAAAATGGTGGAGGATGAACGGCCGATCCCGTTCACGCGTCACTCCGGTATCTCGAGATAGTGCAACCGGGACTTTTTATTCATTCTCAAAAACCCGGTCCATC
>CAYUBU010000216.1:0-5262 GCA_964443105.1 uncultured Nitrospirota bacterium | reverse complement strand
TTCGGAAACTGCCAATTTTGTGAAAGGTCAAGGAGATCAAGGAATTACGCGGAGACGTACTCGAGTACGTCGCACAAGTGATTCCGCAGATCGACGCAGAGATTTCGCAAAAGGGGCGTTTCCGGATGGAAACTAGATAATGAATACCGCGGCGGCTACCACCGATGTGTACGTTCCCTTCTTCACGATGGCCGACTGGGTGACGTTGGTGGTGCGGACGATCTTGCCGCTGATCTTCCAGATTTCCCTTTTCTCATCCCAACTGGTGTCTTCGTCGAACTCGATTCCCAGCGTCGAGGCCAGCATGGACGCCGCGAGATCCTCGGCGTAGTCCCCGGCGGTGCGGTCGGTCATGCCGTAGCCATGGTGTTCACTCAGGTATCCGTATATCCGTTTATCCATGGGGATGGCACAGCCTACAGTGGCCGCCACGAGGCGGCGGGGTTCATTGCTCGAGGACCGGGCCATAACGCAGAAAACAATTTCTCCCGGGCTTAGCAGCTTCAGCCCCTCCTTTCGAGAAATCCGATTACACCCCGGGGGGAGAATGCTGGAGACGGTGACCAGGTTGAATTTTTCGATTCCCGCATCCCGCAGGGCAAACTCAAAGGACTGTAGCTCTTCCGCGTGGGTACCGACGCCGTGGGTGAAAAATACTTTCTTGGGAACCCGTTTCATTCTCCCTCCTCATGAAAATCTCTGATGTGCCAGGATCTGTGCCAGGATCAAAAAAACGGTAGTCACTATAACCCCAAAGAGGCGGAGGCGCAAGCGCAAGCAATTTTTGGCCCCTGAGGCCTTGCCCATAGGGGAGCAGGGGTGCGGCCCGTCTATGGGACTCCCTTGATGCGGAGCGGCAGAATAGAGGAGACTGGGGCGCTCCCAAGTCGAGGAGTAAAGCGTAAATCGATTACGCTGCAACAAGGAGACGCGAAAGGCACAAAGGGTTGTCAAGTTATGACGCTCTGTACACCATAGAAAACCCCCCGGTGCCCCCTTCCGTGCTCCGGGGCACCCCCAACTTCAACTCCGGTGAAAAACGCTGCCGGGCCCGCCAGTCACGGGAGTTTCTTCCCCACTTTGGCCTCCAGGGAGGCCACCTTCCCCCGGAGCCTGTCGGTCTTTCCCTTTCGATCGTCGATGGTGATCTTGGTGTAGACCCGTTCCGAGTTCTTGAGTACCTCATCGTGACACCGCCGGACGAGGTTCATGACGGCGTCCCAGTCGCCTTCCAAAACCGTGCCCATGGGGGTGACGGTGTAGGGGATACTGCTTTGATCGATAATTTTGATTACTTTGGCCACTTCCGGGCTGATACTCACCCCCAGGCCCATGGGGATGATGGAGAGATCAACGACCATCTTCATTCCTCCTTTAAAGCACCATGACGATTGGTGCGAATCCTGTGGCCTTACAATCTACCATAGAAAGAGAAAGAGCACAGCTGCGGCGGACCGGGCGGGCTGCGGCTACCCCGAAAAGAAGTTGAGGGGCGGGCTTTCGGGAATGAGGCCCAGCTCTTCGGTGTAGCCGTAGTATTTGTGAAGGCTCTCGATCTTTTCAGAGGATAGATCATAAGAGATACTCTCCCAGTAACGGACCAGGGCCGAGGCGGGAATCTCGAGCCTTTGCTCGAATTCGCCGGCCAGTTGGGGAAAGTGAGATTGGGCATAGCCCCGGGCCTCGTGCAGTCGCAGCACGAGTCGCCGCACATTTTCCGGCTCTCTCTCTGCGGCCTCCCGGCTCACCAGCCAGAGGGCGAACACAAAAGGTAGACCTGTGAACTCACGCCAGAGGACCGACAGGTCGTAGAGGTGTGACGCCCCGGAACGGTTCAGGTAGGCCTTGAGTGCGCCGTCTCCGATGGAGACTCTCGCATCGCACTCCCTTGGGATGGTGCTCCCTTCTCCATCGGCATAGGCGTACCGGCA
Organism: uncultured Nitrospirota bacterium; assembly: GCA_964443105.1. Classification (GTDB taxonomy): domain Bacteria; phylum CG2-30-53-67; class CG2-30-53-67; order CG2-30-53-67; family CG2-30-53-67; genus CAYUBU01. Next base: position 3,331 of record CAYUBU010000216.1, on the reverse strand, counting down.
GTCCATCCCGTAGCGCTTTTCAAGAAGGATTCGGACCAGGGCATTGGAACTGGCCGAGGCCGGCGAGAGCAAAACGGTCTTCCCGTCGAGATTCTCTACGGGGACCCGGGACAGGAGAATCACGCTTTGCACTTCATGGCCCGACGAGATAGAGAGGTCGGGCACCAGGAGGTAGCGATCGGGATGGAGCCCGTATTCCAGTGATGACGCCGGAGCCAGGTCAATCTCTCCCGAGAAAATAAGTCGGTTGAGCGTCGCCGGTTCCCCGGAGCGATAACCATAGGGGCCCCGGGGATCTTTCTTGCGAAGACCGGCAAAGATGGGGATGCAGTTGGCGTAGGTGATCTCGCCGATGCGGATCATAAAACCTCCGGAAAAGGGGTGCATTATAGGGAGCGGGATTTTGCGCTGTCAAGGGAGAAAGTCGCCGCCGGGCCGGATTGTGACGAGAAAGACCTTGAAAGAACAGAAATAATGCAAGTATTACAGTGTCATAAGATTCCTATCGTGCCAGGCGTCGGTGTCTGGAAAAGCGTTGAGCCCCGCATGGTACGGTTCTTACGAAAATGATCCAAAAAAACAAAAAGCGTCAAATAAGTGTTGTCAGATTTTTAGGGTCATAATAGAATAAACCTAAGTGATCTAGCCGCAAATCTGTATGAACCATTGTTATTTAATGAAATTTGGCCCGACCGTAGGCCTCGGTTTGTGGCTTTTCAGGCGGCTCTGGAGGTGCTGGTATCGGTTTGCAGGGCATCGTGCGTCACCTTTTTGCCTCCGTTAGGATGAAAGCTGTCTGCCGGTATGTGCCGTCGGGTCATTGGTCGACGACTCTCGGCAGCCCGACGACGGTGGGTTAACGGGAAGCAGACACATGAATACAGGCGGCGGGGGATTGGCCGTCCGCGAACCTGATCGTTGAGGGGATGTCCATATTTTGATTTTCAGACGAAATACCAGAGAACATCTCTCTTCACGGAGTTCAGATGTTGAACAGGCTGGCCCGAGGCTGATGTTGGTCACCTCTCTTGCGAGGTTGATGCGGGCTGTCACCCTGGCTGCAGTGCTGGCCGTCCTGTTGGCGCCCTCCGGCGAGGTCGGCGGCGTTCTCTCCGGCGACTCCCGCAGAAACACCAAAAACCCGATGCCCTTCGCTGTTCAAAGCGGCACTGGCGACTGCCCGTCCGGCTCTTGCGAACTCGTGGTGATCGATTCTGCTGTGCCGGACCATGACCGGTTGGCAACCCACCTCAGACCGGGCGTTGAAACCCATATTCTCAGCCCGGACCGTCCTGCTCTCGGCCAAATTACAGAGATCCTCACGACCCACAGAAATCTGAAAGCCCTGCACCTCATCTCCCACGGCGGCCCAGGAAGACTGGACTTCATTAACGGCAGTCTGAGTCTTGCAAACCTTGCCCCCTTTGAAGGATTGCTGGGCGCATGGGGAGAGGCACTGAGCAAAGACGGTGACCTGCTCCTCTACGGCTGCAGTGTGGCCAAGGGTGGAGGGGGTGCTGCTTTCGTGCAGTCCCTCGCCCGTCTCACCGGCGCCGATGTGGCGGCGTCCGTTGACGTGACCGGTCACAAGACCCTCGGCGGCAACTTAGCTTTCGAGTCTGCCGTGGGAGCCGTTGAGACGGCCTCCGTTGTTTCACCGGACTATCTCTTGGCGCCTCTAGCGGATTATGTTTTCGACTGGACCACTCAGGGGTGGGCGCCCACTGGCTTCGGCGGTTTGCCGAGAAACTACGCCAATGTGAACGGGTCGGGTGTGAGTGTGTCGGTGAATATCACTGGCAATACCAACCGGGGGCAGGCGGGCTATCCCGCCATCGATGCAAGCCCCGGGGATGACGCACTCAATATCCGGATGAATTTTGCCGATCGGGCCACCGAGTCGCTGACGATTACATACACCTTCTCTGCCCCTGTGATCATCACCAATGGCTTTAGCATTTCGGATCTCGACAGCACGAGCGGCGGCTATGAGGATCAGATTGTCGTGACCGCCAACGGCGGAGCGGTCGACCCGAGCACGATCTTCCTCTATCCAACGACAAATCTGACTGCCAGCGGAGGGAACACGGTCACATCAACCACCATCGGTGGTCTCAACCCCAATGACACCCGGGGACATGCGGTCTTCTATTTTGCCGCACAGCCGATCACTTCCATTTCCATTACATATATTCCCGGTCCCGGCGGCCCAGCCAATCCCAGTCAGCAGTGGATCTGGCTCGATAATATCAATTTCACCATTGTAGACCTCGAATTTGCCTCAGCCGCGAACAGTGACCTTGAGGCCAGTGGCGGCAACCTCCCCCAGCTTCTGGTCAACGGCACCCTTACGGCAGCACAGACCGTTGACGTGACGATTACCGGCGGCACCGCTACGGGGAGTGGAACTGACTACACCCACACGGTGGCGACCACCATTCCCCCGGGGGTGTACGACGGCACCTCGACTACAGCGGTACCAATCAATTTGAGCATCATCGACGATCTCATTGATGAGCCGAACGAAACCATCGGGTTTGGTCTCGCAAATCCCGGTGCCATGCTCAGAATCGGCGATGCCAGTGGGAATGCGGTCATTCAGAACACCCATACCTACACGATTACCGACGATGATGCTGCGCCCGACGTGACCATCAACGACGTGACCGTGGACGAAGGCGCCGGGACGGCGACCTTTACGGTCTCTCTGAGCAACCCCAGTGCTTCCGATATCGATATTACCGTGGCCACATCAAACGGCACAGCCGTGGCGCCGGGAGACTACACCGCAACCACGACTACCGTAACGATTCCGGCAGGGAGCACCTCGAACACCGTCGATGTGCCGATCGTCGAGGACTTCATCGACGAGGCAAACGAGACCTACACCCTGGCTGTGACGGCGACCGCCGGCGGCGCCGTGGGCGACACCACCGACACGGGGCTCGGGACCATCACCGACAACGACGGCGCACCTGACGTGACCATCAACGATGTCACCGTGGACGAGGGAGCCGGAACGGCGACCTTTACGGTATCCCTGAGCAACCCCAGCGCCTCCGATATTGATATTACCGTGGCCACATCAAACGGCACGGCGGTGGCACCGGGAGACTATACGGCCACGACCACCACGGTCACCATCACGGCAGGGAGCACATCAGGCACCGTGGATGTGCCGATCATCGAGGACCTCATCGATGAGGCGAATGAAACCTACACCCTGGCTGTGACGGCGACAGCCGGCGGCGCCGTGGGCGACACCACCGACACGGGGCTCGGCACCATCACCGACAACGACGGCGCGCCCGACGTGACCCTCAACGATGTC
>CAYUBU010000215.1:0-14779 GCA_964443105.1 uncultured Nitrospirota bacterium | reverse complement strand
CAATTGGGAACCGGAGTGGTTTCATCATCATAAATACTCATCGTGACACTCGCCCCATCGGGCCAGCCATAGGTATGCACGTGCTTACCATAGACAGAAACAAGGAAATCCGGGTGCGCAGATGCTACACCAGCCAGCATCACCATGTGGAACAGGCAAAACAATATTACAACCGGAAGGCCTGGAATCCCTTTAAAACCTACATTCACTTTCTTCATTTTTTCCCTCCTTCATTTCATATGGGCCCAATAAAAAAGGCCGAACTCACCAAAGGTTTTCCTTCGGCAGCTCGGCCATCTCAGCCTTGCAGGAACTTTAGAGACCCGGCGCTTTCCGTCCCGTCCTTACGAGCGGTTTAGCTTTTCGGGAAGTCTGTTTTTCGGGGATTTTCTTGCTTTTATGCAGATATCCCCTCCTCTCGCTGAACTGTGCCACCACTTCAATGATTTGTCTGTAGGTGTCTGTCTGATATTTGCATAGGTATTTGTCCTACACAGTGAGACGCCAGACGGGAGGAATGCTCTTCTTATCCAAACAAAAAAGCCCCATCTCCGAAGAGACGGGGCTCTAAATTCTTTCACATAAGGGAAGCGGATCTACTTCCTCAACTTCCACCAGCATAGAAGACAAGTCTATCTATCCATTCTGCCGATTGATCACGCAGAAGCCACAACTCACCCTTGAAACCTCTCTTCACCCAATATCCTTTTAACTTCTGAGAAGCGATAGGTGCCGGTGTATTGAGAATCGCTGCTCCTCGCATAGTTTGCCTGTCCCCGGGAGTTCGTCCTTGTGAAGGCAAATTCCTATAATTAATTTTTGTAAGTTAAAGATCGCTCAGGCGACTAAAGGAACAAACAGTGGGTTTTATCTCAGTCGTAGCGGTGCAGCCGCCTCGGCCAGAAAGGCCTGTAAACCTGTTTAAACCAACATGGAGGTGATTACAATGAAACGACTAATGAAACCTTTAAGCATCTTCGTCAGTCTGCTCGCGATGGCCACGTTTGCGATGGTGGGATCAGCGGTTGCTGGCAATATACCGAATGAACCGTCTTGTTTGCACCTTGACGATGATGAGCAGAGAGGCATGACTCAGGCGATGGTGGGATCAGCGGTAGTTGGCAATATACCGTATGACCCGTCTTATGAGCACTATAACTATGAAAAGCAGAGCAGCATGACTCATGCGACGGTGGGATCGGCGGTTGTTGGCAATATACCGTATGACCCGTCTTATGAGGACTATAACGATGAAAAGCAGAACAGGTCCTACGCGCGGGTTTTATGCCAGAAGGGAATACAATAGGCACAGGCAAATAGTGCGCCCATCCGCATCATCGCCTGAGGTACACATCCAACCGGGGGGAGCCGCAAGGCTCCCTCCGGTCTTGCTCATAAAGCCGGAGTGAACGTTCGCAGAACCGTTTCCAGGTGGCCTCGGCCACCGAAAGCCCTTCAGGGCCGAAGTGGTAGCCGAGGAAATCAAATCCTTTTTCTGTACGACCGATAACAGGGAGTCTGGGGTTAGCGCCGGACATGGTACCACTTGAGGTAGCCAGCGGCCCTTCTGCAGCTTCACCCCTTCCCCTCCCCCTTTAAATTTCTACCACCTCCCCCCGCCTCCTCTCCCTCGTATCCCTGTAAATATCCCGCAGGTCCTCACTCTCAATCCGGAAGTACCGCTCAAAGGCCTTGTTGGTTGAGTGCATGGTGGTGCGCTTAATCTCCTCATCCTTAAAGAGGCATAGTGAAAATATAAATATTGTGAAGCAAGCTTTAAGAAATTTTACTGAGGTTCTAACTTCCTCTTTGGAATCGGTGATCTCTGCCCCTGGATCATTTCTCCCCGTTCGTCTACCCAAGGAGGCCTCTCATTGACCCAGACCTTGGCACCTACCGCTCGACCACTTGGGGGTTCCGTCAAGTCATCGTTTTCAACAAGTCGCCATTGGTTATCAGTAAGCTCCTCACTCTTATATTGCCATGTATATCTGACCTCATACCTATCCAATCCTATAAGCCCGATGTCATAAGAGCCTGCTTTTGCTGGTCGATACCATAATGCGTAGTGGAGTGTGGTTCCAGGCGCTATGTCTTTAATCTCAAGATCCAAATGGTTGGAGAAATCCTCTCTTCTTTCTCCCCCAATTACAAAAGCCGATGATCTTGCCTTGGTAATCGGGTTAACATCTTGAAATCCATTGATAACGCCTTTCACCGGATATTCAAGCGATATCGAACTCAACATGGCACCGCTGTATCCTAGAGCGGAATCCCTCATTTTTATCTTTATGTCGACATAGCCTTCTTTCCTATTTGTAGAAATCTCGAACCTTGGTTGCGCCATGAATTTCAGGAGTTCATCAACGCCGGTGGACATCAAAACGGCAAATGCTGCGACCATCGCGGCGGTAATAGCGCCACTCTTCTTTATTGCTTCAACTTTATCCAATACACACGTGTAGAAGAAGAATGTAAACACAAATGTTATGATTAATTGTATGACTAGGAGAGCCATATCGCTCGCTGCATGTGGGAGCTATGATGTTTGATTACTTGATTACACGAAGCTTGCCTCTGGTTCCACTAGCTTTCAGATTTCCAAAAACGGTTACAGTTTAGTTACAATCTGGGATTTTGGGCAAAAAGGGAATGCACGGCAGATGCCGTAAGCCATTGAAAAATAATGGTGCCGGAGGCCGGAATCGAACCGGCATGGGGTTGCCCCCGCGGGATTTTGAGTCCCGTGCGTCTACCAATTTCACCACTCCGGCAGAAGGTTGACCTGGATTTTGCCTAAATTACATGGCGGGATTCGGGATGTCAAGAAAGATTAGCCTAGTCTATCCTGAATCGACGTCCACACGGCCTGATTAAGAAATATCATTTTTTGACTTGATTTCTTATGGTAAAGAATTATATTCTGCAAAATTGGGGTTCCAGATTTAAGGAGGTTGATTTACATGCCAATTTACGAGTATCGATGCGGTGACTGTGGGACCGAGTTTGAGGTGACCCAGAGTATGGACGCCAAACCGCTGAAAAAGTGCGAGAAATGCTCCGGTTCGGTGGAGCGGTTGATCTCTTTTACGTCTTTTACGCTGAAGGGAAGCGGATGGTACTCTGACGGGTATTCGACCGCAAAGGCCCCTCAGGGGAGTTCGGAAACGGCCTCAAAGAAGCCTGAGAAGAAGACCGACAAGAAGACCGACAAGAAGACTGAAAAGAGTGAATCTGGCTGTGCCACGACCACTTTAGGCAAGAGCGACTGATTACACGGAATTAGTTGCAGGAGAGATTCGCTGGCGGCAGGGGCGGGCCAGCGGCTGTTACGCGGTACTCTTGGTGTTGATGAGCTGCACGGCGTTGAGTCCGTAGCGGGTCAGATTGCGTTTTATCTTCCTCACATATTTATCCGGTAGCCTTTTTTCATTCCTCAGACAGCTTGCCACATAATGGGGGCCGTAGTTGTATGCGGTCAAGGCATCGCTCATGTTGCCGAAGCGAGCCTTCATCTTGGCCAGGTACTGAATGCCCAGCGTGATGTTGGTCGCCGGGTCGAAAAGGGTTGCTTCCCCTTTCCACGGTATTGCGAGTTCGGCGGCCACTTCTTCAGCGGTTATTTTCTTAACCTGCATCAAGCCGTAGGCGCCGGCCCAGGACACGGCCCTTTTGCGAAAGGAGCTTTCCGTGGCAATGATGGATAGAATCAGGTAGGGGTCGATATCTTTGGCCCGGCTCTGGTGATAGATGACTTCAAAAAGCTCGGCCCGCTCCTTGAGGGGACTTCCCTTGAAATTCTGAAACACGAGCGTGCGAATATGTTCCCGCTTTTTAATCTCCGACAGCCTTTGTCCAAAGTTCGGGTCGGTCTCAAGTGATGTGGGGGCCAACGCGACGAGAGATGGGGCGGAGTGCGACAGGCCGGAACCTCGTCTTTTTATCAGATTGTTAAAGACAAGGTAGTTGGCAACGAAAAGAGAGAGGGCGAGGAGAGTGCCGCCGATCCAGATGCGCCGAACGGCTCGATCCGAGGGCAACACTTCACCGTTTTCTTGATAGGTTCTCATGGCAGTCACAATATAGCAGGAGCCGGTATAATTATCAAATCAAAAAAGGGCTAGGATACAGTTCGGCGCCGCCTTACGCAAATGTGCCAGAATTCCCCATTATTCCGGCCGGTTTCATATTTTTTTGACAATTAGTGGGGATAAAGCCTGTGCTGTTGATGGCTTACGGAGCTGTCCGGTTCAGGTACTTCGACGGAGAGTCAATAATTCTTTACGTTGTCGTAAAAAGCCCGCCAGGGTGAGCTATTTTTTCTCAAAGCGCCTAGAACGGGATATCGTCCTCGATCGAAGACGGCGGTGCTTCGGCAACAGAGGACTCGGCAGAGAAGTTGCTGGAGCCACCGCCGCCGAGCATGATCATATTGTCTGCTTTGACTTCTGTCGTATACCGCTTGTTGCCGTCCCGGTCATCCCAGGAGCGGGTGGTGATGCGGCCTTCAATATAGACCTGCTTCCCCTTGGTCAGATATTCGCCGCAAATTTCCCCCAACTTGCCCCAGGCGACGATGTTGTGCCACTCGGTTTTTTCATTTTTCTGTCCGTCTTTACCGATCCAGCTTTCGTTGGTGGCGATAGAAAAGTTTGCCACCGCCGATCCGCTGGCCGTATAACGCACTTCGGGATTTTTCCCCAGGTGACCGATGAGCTGAACTTTATTGAGGCTTTTCATCTGCTTGGACCCTTTCTGCCATCTTCACTCCGTGCGCTGCCGGAGATGGTGTAGGTTCATGTTGCCATGGAGTGGCCTCGTTATAGCAAAAAGCGTTGTGATAAATCAAGTGGATTGTGAAGGGGCGGGAGCGGTTAGCGGGGAAGGGACTCGAGTTCCAGAAGTGCGCCAGTCTCTCTGCTTTTCTGGTTACGATGATCCCTTTCCAGTTCTTCCAGGGTGAAATGGTCAAGGCCGCTGTTGTCATAGAAGTCCCGGCGCAAATCCTCGTTCTCCCCGGAAAGAATCAGGGGCAGCAGTTTTTCGCTGTAGTAGATTTCCTTGTTGATATTGAGGATCGCCTGGTTGAGAAGGTGGTCGAGCAGCCTTTTGTCCATGGAAAGGTAGAGGGATAATTCGCTGAAGAGCTGTTTTCGCATGATGTCCCGTTCCTGTTTGGACTGGATCCGGGCGTAGAGTTCTCGTACGGTTTTCCGAATGCGGGCATAGACGGTGAGGTAGTGCTTCTCCTCTGTCTTGATGCGTGTAATGTTTTCCACCACATCGGTGAGTGTCTGGTCGCCGTCCTCCACTTTACTGATTCCCTCCGCCAGGGTTTGCAGCTTCTTTCTGCCGTAAGCGGTGAGGTATTTGTTCTGCAGGGGGGGGGAGATGAGCAGCTCGTGGAAGAGCTTTGGGCTAATTGCATCAAACGCTTTCTTGTGGCCCATGAGGCTTTTCAGTTTGTCCGGCGTGAGATCCACATCTTCATTGAAGGCCAGCTGATTGATAATCACATAGCTTGCGTCGTAGCGGTCAAAGTGGGTGATGATGTAGCCGAAGTTTTCCAGGGGCCAGTCGTTGCCCTCCCGCTCGGCGAGCTCATCGCAGAGACGCACCGTGTCCATGAGTATGCCGTCAAAAGCAGGCTCCTGAAACTCGGTGGACCGCTGTTTGGCCCACAAGAGCTTGATCAAATCTTCATGGTTGATGAGCGTGTCGGGATTGCCTTCCTTGATGAACAGCCCTCCAAAAATTTCCCTCGCCTCCTGAATGTGCTGCGGTTCGCTCACCTCCACGACTTTTCTGTTCTTGAAGAGTAGATCGTCAAGGATGTTCGGCAGAATGATGGGGATGTTGTTCCGGACGCAGAGTGTGCGGAGCCTGATGAGCCGGGCCCGCTGGGTATTGGTAATCTCCTTCTTCTCTTCCCCTTCGATCAGGACATCCTTGTATTCGTCGATAATCCTTCTGTTTTCCGGATGCTTGTAGATCACATCGATTCTCATCCGTTCCTGGTCGAACTGGTTGATGCCATAGTGGGTGGCCAGGGCCTTTAGTCTGTCTTCTTCTTTCTGGGAGATGGTCTTGTTCCCGTAATAGAATTCCCGGTAGAGATTGTAGAAAGCGGTGTGGTATTTGTTGACGATGCGAATGAGAAAGAACATGGACCGGGGTTGGCCGATTTCCGTGAGGAGTTCGTGGGCCAGACTGAGATCGTTGCCCCGGCCGACGAAGGGAGACCGCTTCAGTCTCTTCCCGATCCGTCGCAGGATGGTTTCCTGCTGTGTTTTAAATTCGCTGATGTTATCGAAATTAATGAAGAAAAGGTGGTTTGTGACGGCATTGCCTTCAAAGAAGATCTTTCCGTAGTCCAGGTAGTCTTGAACCGTGGGAACAAATTCGATGCGGTCGTCGTCTCCCGAGGTGACGGCTCCATACATGATCAGTCGGTTGAGCACTTCCTTGCGGGTCAAATCTTCCAACGGCTGATCGCCGCCGAACATGTATTCGCAGAACAGGCCGCCGTTCCCCCGGTGGTGTACCCCCTGCTGGGTCAAGACGAGTTCGTTGCCCTGGGAGAAGAAGCGGATAAAGGGGGCGCCTTCCAGTCCCTTCTCTTCCTCGAAGAAATATCGGTGGCTGAGGTCATGGCCCGCAATCGTGGCGAAATACTCGATTTCTTCCGACAGGGTACCGTGTAAGCGGATATCTTGTATCATGAGCGCCGAATTAATGAGGTTTTACAACTGGTTTTCGCTATTATTATTCTAACCAATGACCGGTAACCTGTAAAGAATTAAAATGACGCCGATTTTATGACGTTATGCGGTGATCTCGTCTTGTAGCGGCCTCGGGCGTTTTATGAGGTGCTTCCGGGGTGGTATCAGATCTCTTTCTTGGTCGGGGGAAGGGGGTTGATCTTGACCTTGACAATGCGGTGGCGGTCGAGTTTCTCGGCGGCGATGAGGTGCTGACCGTAGGAGATCTGCTCCGATTCCTTCGGTATTTTGCCGAAGTTGTCCAGAAGAAAGCCGGCGATGGTATCGTACTCCCCTTCAGGGAGCCGGATACCTGTACGGTCCAGCAGCTCGCCGATAGTGAGGCTCCCGTCGAGAATCAACGAACCGTCGGAGAGGCGTTCCACCTTCTCGTATTCCATGTCGTACTCGTCCTGAATCTCTCCGGTGATCTCTTCAAGCAGGTCCTCCATGGTGACCATGCCGGCCACACTGCCGTATTCATCGGCCACAATGGTAATATGCCTCTTCTCTTTACGAAACTCGCTGATCAGTTGATCCACGCGCTTGGTCTCGGGGACGAAGGTGCCCTTCCGCAGCACTTTCTCCAGCAGGAAGTCGTCGGGCTTCGACCAGAAAGGGAGCAGATCCTTCACGTAGAGAAGTCCGGCGATATCGTCGATCTGGTCGTTGTAGACGGGATAGCGGGAATGGCCGGTCTCCAGGGTGGTCCTCAGGATTTCATCGAGGGATGTGCCGAGTTCGATGGCGATGATGTCGGGCCGGGGGACCATCACCTCTTTGACGATGGTTTCACTGATGTCGAAGATGCCGTGGAGCATCTCCCTCTTTTCCTTTTCCAGGACCCCCGACTCTTCTCCGTAGCTGATGATGGAGCGGATTTCCTCCGGTGAGATGACGCTCTTGATCGGCTTGACCCGAAGTACTGTTTTGAGAAGGAAGTTTGAAACCAGGGTGGTGATCCAGACAAAGGGTGCCAGGAAGACCGAAACCCACTGTATCGGTCTGGCAACCAGGAAGGAGACTTTTTCCACATGCTGCCGCGCAATGGTCTTGGGGGTGATTTCCGAGAAAATGAGCAGCAGCAGCGTCATGATCAGCGTGGCAGTGAACATGGCCGTTTTCGGACCGAAGACCGGCTCCACCAGATGGGTGGCCAGAGCCCCGGTGACCACGGAGGCCGCCACGTTGACCAGATTGTTCCCCACCAGGATGGTACCGAGAAGTCTGTCGGCCTTCTTCAGGAGGCGGTCCACCAGGATGGCTTTTTTGTGCCCTTGCCGTACCAGATGACGGAGGCGCATCTTCTGAAACGACATGAGTGCCGTTTCCGAGCCTGAGAAGAACGCAGACAGGAGGAGCAGAACCAGTATCAGAAGCAGGGGAAGGACAAATGGGCTCTCTTCCAAATCCAAAATACCTCTCGGGCCTGATTACCGCATCACATGCCAGGTGTAGCCGAAGGAGAGGAGCACCAGGTTCCGGTCGATGGTGCTGTCGTCCCCCGGACCCGGTCGTTCGGTCTTCTGTTTTGTATAATCATAGGTGAGGCGGCTGGAGAGATTCCGGGTGATGGCGAATTTCAGGCCGGCGCCGGCGCCCCAGGTGTCGTAGTCGTCTTCGAAGTCATCTTCGGCTTCGTTCCTGTAGTACCGGCCCTTGACGAAACCGCTGAGTCGGGAGGAGAGTCGGTGGCTGTAATTGGCAGTGTAGTTCTGGGTCTGCTGTGTGCCGCCGAGCCCGGAGGAGCGGGTCGAAGCATCCTGGCTGAAGGCGAGGGAGAGTCTGGACGACCGAAACTCTTTGTCAAACTTCAGGTTGTAGACGAGGCCCCTGTCCGTCTCGGTGTTGTCATTGGTTACCAGGCGGGTACCTGGAAAGGTGACTGTCGTGGCGCTGGTCACCGATCCTGTCAGACCGGATAGGACATCGGTGACCGGTGTGCCAAGAAGCAAGCCCGATGTGTTGGGGGTTAGCACGTCGGTGCCCGGATTGGCCACGAGCAAAACCGCCTGCTCCCTATCTTCCGTCTTTCGCCACCCCGCGTAGACGGTGATGGTCGTGGTGGGGGAGTAGTGATGGGTCCAGCCGCCGTAGGCCGAATAGTACTCCGATTCGTCGAACTCATCATCGAAGGTGGAGATGATATCACCGGTCACGGCATCCCGGCCGTATAAAATATTCTGGTTCAGCGTCCAATCGTCCCGGTCATAATCACTGTCGGAGTAGGAGACGGAAGCGAAAACGGAGTTCTGGGCGCTCACGTTATAGTTGAAGGTGAGGCTGCCGCCGTTGGTGTCGGAATCGTAGTCTTCGTCGAAGTCGAAATTATAGAAAGAGTTGTTGGCGCTCAGGCTTACGGCCGCTCTCGGGGTGAGGGCATAGCTTAAGGTCCCGGTGACCCGGTTCCCCGTTCGCTTGTCCCGGTCCACCAGGATGCCCGTCTCCCCCACATCCGAGTCGGAGCGGAGTACCCGGTCTGCGTCCTCGGTGATGGAGAAAAAATCGGCCAGAGAGACGCCCAGTCGCCGCGTGAGGGCATGGTCGATCAGCAAGTCGGCAAAGTGTTCGCCAAAATCGGCGTCCGAGTCGGAGCTGTAATAGAAGTAAGTGGTGCGGTAGGTCAATGAGAGGTCGGTGGCCTCGGTTTTCGCCTTGAGGGGGAATAAGACGCCGACCTGGGTGTCAAAACTGTCTTCTTCATCCCGTTCGGTAAAGTAGATGTTGGAGTCGTACTCCTGACCGAGGGAGACCATAGGTTCAAAGGTATAGTTCCAGTCGGCTCCGGCTGAACCTGGCACCACGGTGGTGATCAGAAGGGGGAATAAAAAAATAAACAAGCCCGTCTTTTTCATGGGAACTCCTTTCCTGTCTGTTGGCTGGGTGAAATTTTCCGTCCATTCTGTTGCCATGTCGGGCCCAGGGGACGGGGGGGCGTCAACAGGGGCTCTACGCTGGTGTCCACTCTTATCCCCGGTACCTATTGGTAATGGGGAGGCGCCGGCCTGACCCAAAGGCTTTCGGCGTGATGCGGATGCCCGGGGCCGCCTGCTGCCGCTTGTACTCGTTGCCATCGATCATGGCGATGACCCGTTTTACGGTCACCCGGTCGTATCCCATGGAAACGATCTCGGAAGCCGAGTGGTCCAACTCCACATAGGCGTGAAGAATGCCGTCGAGCACGTTGTAGTCGGGCAGCGAGTCGGTGTCCTTTTGCCCCGGCGCCAGTTCCGCTGAAGGCGGTTTGGTGATAATCCGCTCGGGGATGACCGCACGCTTTGCGATTCGGTTTCGGTAGCCGGCAAGCTGGTAGACCAGGGTTTTCGGCACGTCAGAGAGAACGGCCAGCCCTCCGGCCATATCGCCGTAGAGGGTGGCATAACCGACGGCCACCTCCGACTTGTTCCCGGTGCTCAGCACCAGGTAGCCGAATTTGTTGGACAGGGCCATGAGCATGGTGCCCCGGATGCGGGCCTGGATGTTCTCTTCCGTCGTGTCTTTCTTCTTTCCTTTAAAACTGGGTGCCAGGGCCGAAATAAAAGCGTCGTAATTTTCTCGTATCGAAATGGCCTTGAGGGAAATCCCGAGATTCCGGCAGAGAGCCCGGGCATCGTCCACGCTCTCTTTGGAGGTGATATGGCTCGGCATGGCGACACCGATCACGTTGCTCTTCCCCAGAGCGTCGACGGCGAGGGCTGCAGTCAGCGCAGAGTCAATACCCCCCGAGATTCCGATGACGGCCTTCTTGAAACCGTTTTTCAAGGTATAGTCTTTCACGCCGAGCTTCAGGGCCGCATAGGCCTCTTCGTAGGGATCGTAAGTCTCCGTCGATTCCTTCATGAGAAACGGATTCACCCGGGGATCGACGGTCTTCCGGCAGCGTCTCTTTTCCACGTGCGCCGTGGTTCCTCTGGACTCAATGATGGCGAGAAGCTCACCCCGGGTCCGGGCTTCGTAAGTCTTGCGCCGGTTCCGCGGGCTTTGCAGCCGCTTATGGCGCACCTCCTCCAGGTTGAGGTCGCAAACCACCAGGTCCTCCTCGAAGGCTTTGCCGCAGGCGATTACGTCTCCTTCCTGATTCGCGATCATGCTTCTGCCGTCGAAGACCAGGTCATCCTGTCCACCCACGAGATTGGTGAACATGACGACGGTGGCATTGTCTTTGGCCCGGGTGGAGATCATCTGCCGCCGGATCCCCGCTTTCCCGGCGTGAAAGGGAGAGGCTGAGATGTTCAGCACCACTTCGGCGCCGCTTCGCCCCATACGCATGGTGGGACCGCCGGGGAACCAGATGTCCTCACAGATGTTCACGCCGAAGAGAACCGAGTCGAGCTTGAAAAGGAAACTCTCCGCTCCCACCTGGAAATAGCGGTTTTCATCGAAGACGTCATAGTTGGGGAGATAGACCTTATGCTGGGTGCCGATCCATTTCCCGTCGTGGAGGATGGCGGCGGCGTTGTAGAGATCGTCGGCGAGATGGACGAATCCAAGCACCACGCACATCCCTTTCGATTCGGGCACGATCTTCTCAAGGGACTCGTGGTTCTTCTTGATAAAGGATCGCTTAATGAGCAGGTCCTTGGGGGGGTAGCCGGTGACCGCCAGTTCAGGAAAGGTGAGGAGTTGCACCCCCTTTCTCCGGGCGGTCCGAATGGTTTCAATGATCTTCTTGCGGTTTCCCGACAGGTCGCCGACCACTGTATTTATCTGGGCCATTCCGACGCGCAGGCATCTCATAAACCGACCTTTGGGCAAGGGGATTGCGTGAAACCACTACATTCATCATATGGAATGAGTAGAAAAAATTCAAGGGAAAAGCGTGTTGTCATCCCCTGCCGATTGTACTAGTATAGCTTTCATGCGGCGGGTTTCGCCTCTTCCGGGAAAGCCCGCCCTTTTGCGCCCGGTCCCGGGGCGGGAAAAAACTGGAGAGGCGCCGTTGCCATCGAGCAGGAATCAGCCCAAATCTGTCATCCTGGTGGGGAACCCGAATGTGGGAAAGAGCGTGATCTTCGGGCTCCTCACAGGAAAATATGTGACCGTGTCCAATTACCCCGGCACGTCCGTTGAGATCGCCGAGGGGATCATCAATTTGCCCGGCGGCGGTGAAGAGAACATCAAGGTCATTGACAGTCCCGGGGTCAACAGCCTCATACCCAAGTCGGAAGATGAGCAGGTCACCCGAAACATTCTCTTCCGGTCCCAGGATGCCGGGATTATTCAGGTGGTCGACACCAAGAACCTCAAACGGGCCCTTTTGATCAACTCCCAGCTGGCCGACATGGGGTTCCCCATGGTCCTTGTCCTGAATATGTACGATGAGGCGGAGGAGCGGGGCATCGCCATCAACACGGAGCGGCTCTCATCCCTTCTGGGCATCGAAGTCATCCCCACGGTGGCCACGGAGCGCAGGGGACTGCGGCAGATCAGGAAGTCCCTGGCCCGGTTCTCCCATCAGCAGCAGCGGGTGACATTCCATCCGGCCATTGAGGCCGCCGTTGAAGCCCTGTCGGAACTGTTGCCGGAAAGCGGTATTGCCAGGCGATTTGTCGCACTCAACCTTCTTGCCGGTGACACAGCGCTGCTCGCACACCTGCAGGTCGGCAGCCCGGACCTTGATCTTGCCGGTATTGAGGAGATTATCGATCGGACGAAAAAGGCGTTCAGAAATCCTCTGGGGTACGAGATTCTTCAGCACCGTCAGGCCTGGGTGGACTCGGTTTTTCAGGAGTGCGGGCAGGTGGAGGGAAAGGTCCGTTCCTCCGGCAGAGAGACCCTGGGGAATCTGGCCATGCATCCGGTCTACGGGGTGCCCATACTGCTGGTCCTTCTCTACATCATGTATCTTCTGGTGGGGCGCTTCGGCGCCGGTGTCTGTGTCGATTACCTCGAGTCGGTGGTTTTCGGTGAATGGGTGACCCCTTTTGTGACCGGGCTCATCGATGCCCTTCTCCCGGTGCCGTTCATTCACGATGCCCTGGTCGGTGAGTACGGTGTTCTTTCGGTGGGGTTGACCTACTCGGTGGCCATCGTCCTCCCGGTGGTCAGTTTCTTTTTTATCTTTTTCGGGCTTCTGGAAGATTCGGGCTACCTGCCGCGGCTCACGGTGATGAGCAACAGGATTTTCAAAAAGATCGGTCTCAACGGGAGGGCTGTGCTCCCCATGGTCCTGGGCCTCGGATGCGCCACCATGGCGACCCTGACCACCCGTATTCTGAACACCAAGAGAGAACGGATTATCGCGACCCTGCTGCTCGCCCTGGGCGTTCCCTGCTCGGCCCAGCTGGGAGTCATCATGGGGCTTTTGGGTGGTATTTCCCTGAAGGCCCTGGTGATTGTGGCGGTCACCGTCATGATGCAGCTGCTGATTGTGGGCTACCTGGCCGCCCAAGTCCTGCCGGGGAAGAGTTCGGAATTTCTCATCGAAATCCCGCCCATGAGAATTCCCAAGATGTCCAACATCCTGATGAAGACCTATTACCGGGTTAAATGGTTTCTGAAGGAGGCGGTGCCCCTCTTTATGCTGGGTACCTTCCTCCTCTTCGTACTGCAACGACTGGGTGCCATTACCTGGATCGAACGGGGGATGGCCCCCGTGGTGCAAGGCCTGCTCGATCTGCCGGGCAAGAGTGCCGAAGCCTTCATCCTCGGTTTTCTGAGGCGGGACTACGGTGCCGCGGGGCTTTTCCGCATGGCCGAAAAAGGGGAGCTCGATCTGATCCAGCTGACGGTGAGTACGACGGTGATGGTCCTTTTTGTGCCCTGCCTGGCCAACTACCTGGTCATGATCAAGGAGCACGGCAAGCAGAAGGCTTTATACATGGTCAGTTTCATCGTCGTCTACGCGGTCCTGGCGGGCGGCGCTTTGAATCTGGTTCTCAGAAACATTCCTATCCTATAGAGGGGGGTCCATGAATCGGGTGGAACGGGAAGAGGCCATGGAACTGGTGGGGACACGGGCGGAGAAAGGTCTCATCACGGTGGCGGACCTTCAATCAGAATCGTTGAACCATCCCTTGACCCGGGAGCAGATCAACACGCTGCAGCAGGAGAAGCTGATAGTCGTCGATTCGAAGGATCGGGTGACCACGACCCCCGAGGGGCAGCGCCTTGCAGACCAGATCATCCGGCGCCACCGTCTGGCGGAACGGCTGATCGTGGATGTTCTCGTTTTGAAGAATATCGATTCCCTGGAAGAGTCAGCCTGCGACCTGGAGCACGTGATGACGGAGGAGCTGGCCGACAGCATCTGCACGCTCCTGGGCCACCCCCGGTCCTGCCCCCACGGCCGTCCCATTCCGCCGGGGGCTTGCTGCTCGGAGAAACGGACGCGGATCAAGAGCCTGATCTGTTCTCTCAACGACCTGGAGACCGGGGAGACGGGGCGGATCGCCTACATTTCTACGGAAGATCACTATCGTCTCGATCAGTTGACCTCCATGGGCCTTTTCCCCGGGACCCGGGTGACGGTGCATCAGAAGCAGCCGGCCCTGGTCATCCTCTTTGACGAAACCACCCTCGCTCTAGACAAGGAGATCGCCAGTGAGATTCGTGTCTGGAAAAAGTAGACATCGACGAGGGGCACCGGTCGGGGGGGTCGTCACCGTGGCGCTTGACCGATAAAATCGAGTACCCGGCGGGCCGCTGCCCGGCCGCTGGCCACACAGTCGTTGATTCCGATGCCGTGAAAGGCGTTTCCCGTCAGGAAGAAGCCCGGGAGCTGTTCTTTGAGGATGGTCTCCAGTCTGGCCACTCTGGCGCCGTGGCCCACGGTATACTGGGGGATCGCTTTTTCGTGGGGGAAGACCTTCACAAAGTCGGGGGCCGCCTCGATCCCCATGATCTCCTTCAGAGCGGCCCGGGTGTTAGCGATGATCTTATCCGAGTCCAGGAGCCCGTATTCGGGATGAGCGGCGCCGCCGGCCATGCTTCTCAGTGAGACAAACCCCTCGGGCGCCCGTCCCGGGAAGATGCTCGAGTCCCAGAGGGTGCCCAGAATCTTCTTCTTCTCCTTCTCC
>CAYUBU010000214.1:0-6487 GCA_964443105.1 uncultured Nitrospirota bacterium | reverse complement strand
CCCGAGGGACCCATGAGGGCGAGGAATTCCTGCTCCGCGATGTCAAAGGTGATATCCTCCAGGACCGGGATGATCTGGGAGTCTCGCCGGTACGATTTGGAGAGGCGGTCGATTTCAACGATGGGGTCTGTGCCGGCCATTTACTCTTTCGCAACCTTGATGCGGTCTTTGTCCTTGAGCTTGGACGATGGGCTCGCCACCACACGGTCACCGGCTTTCACGCCGCTTTCAATTTCCACCAGGTCGCCCAGGGGCTCTCCCAGGGTGACCGGCGTCTCCACGGCCCGCCCCTCTTTCTCCAGGAACACCACCTTGCCGTTGGATCCCTCCACTACGGCCGAAGGCCGGATCACCATGCGGGGGGCGGCCTCGTCGGGCCCCACCTTTCGGGAGAGGAAGGCGACCTTGGCGCTCATTTCCGGGAGAACCCGGGGATCGAGTTCGTCAAAGCGGACTTTGACCAGCACCGTCGCCTTGCTCCGGTCGGCGGTGGGAACGATCATGTGCATGGTGCCGGGAAAGCGGGCTTCACCCAAGGCATCGAGCTGGATTTCACAGGGCTGACCGACTTTGACGGTGCCCAGGTTTGACTCGGAGACGTCGACCTCCACCTGGAGAGACGCCATGTCGGCGATACTTACGACGGCCGCCTTGGCATCGGCGGCGGCACCGATGGGCGTGACAATGTCACCGATATCGGCGTTCTTGGTGAGCACCACAGCGTCAAAGGGGGCGCGGATATAGGTATAGTCGAGGGAAACCTCGGCGGACTTGAGTGCCGCCCGGCTTGACCCTTCACTTGCCTCCGCCCCAGCGACAGCGGCCATGGCCTTACGGTAACGGGCCGACGACACATCCAGGTCCTGCTGAGAGGCGAAGCCCTGGCGGATAAGCCCTTTAATCCGGTTGAGAGCCAAAGTGGCCTCTTCCAACTCCGCCCGGGCCTGCTCCACATTGAAGCGGGCCACCTGGACATTGGCCCGGGCCTGCTCCCGGGACGCCATGGCGTCTGCGTTCTCGAGCTGGGCGATCACCTCGCCCGCCTTGACCCGACTCCCCTCCTCCACGTTGAGATCCACCAGGCGTCCCGTCACCTTAGAGGCCACTGCCGCTTTCCGCTGGGCCACCACGTAGCCGCTGGCGTTGAGCTGAGTGAAGGCCTGGGAAGGGAAAACCATGGAGACTGAAGCCAGTTCCACCTGATGGGCCGGGGTAAACCAGCCCATCCCATAGGCCAAACCCAGGGCCAAAAGAAGCAGAACGGCAAGAGTTGCCACTGTGACGCGTTTCGATTTCCTCGATCGCACGGCCAGTTCGGTTTTGTCTATCTTTAGTCTGGAAAGGTCTTCCTGGCCCATGGCTATGTTCTCTCGGCCTTCCTCCGCGGCGGTGTGATCACAGTAACCAATTATAAATATCTACGCCCAAGGGACGTGGCTCCTGAGTCCCCCGTTAGCAAAGAAGGATAGTTTTCTTGAAAATTAATAAAGAAGCATGCATTTCCACACGCCATAGACCATATGTCATCTATGGAGATCGTGCAACTCAAAACATGATCCATGTACCAGGGAATAAACGGCTGCGGTGATGAGAGTTTAGGGTCGGAGAGAGAATCGGGGTGTGGCACAAAAGCCGCAGATCGGAGCGGGAAAAGTGGCCGCAGCAAAACTCTCCAGAGTGGGAGGGCGGAGCAAAAATATCCCCCTTCTTGTGATGCCCCTGCTTACGATGCGCCCGAGAAAACTCTGGCTGCCCTGCCAAACGGCCAAGGTTGAATAGCTGCGCCCCTCTGATTCCTGCGCCGCCGGGAATCGCTTACTTGGCAAATTCCTCGATGATCTTCTCGATATCGGAAGCCATGGCATCTGACGGCGTGACCACAACCTTGCGGTCGGCGATGGTCGCGGCATAGCGGCTTTCGCTCTCGGAGCGGATATAGGCTTCTTTCAGCTTGTTGCTCAGCCTTTCGAGACTGGACATGGAAAGCCCTTTTTCGTCGACCAGGGTTTTGAAATTGTTGATCTTGCCGCTGGGGTCAACCCAGGCCACCCCGAATTTTTTCGGCGGTTTCCCAATGAAGGCGTAGGCTGCCTGCTCCGTGGGCACAATTTCGATGGGATCGGAGAATTCGCTGGTGAGTTTTTCCAGCGGCTCCTTCATCTGTCCGATGCGGCTCGCCGCAGGGCTGCTGTCTTCCAGGGGCGGATAATCCTGCTTTTTTCCAAACAGACTGTCCAGAATACCCATAATTGCCTCCTTGGGGTTTCATGGCGAAAAAAGGCGGAAAATCGCAAGGTTACCTCAAAAACATGGAACTACCACCAGATTACGGCAACAGGAAAACGCGATTTCCACCGATCGCCACTCTTGTAAGGTGCCGTAAACCGATAATAAATAAATAGCACCAATCGGTCTGCCTGTCAAGATTTTGCGTCAAAATTAGCGCCCTGCATAGCGGGGATTCGACCGTTTCACCAGGATTAAGCGCCCAAATCCCGTTTACTCCGGAGCTGGCTGGGACGTGCAACCCCCATGCTTAACAGACCCCCGAACCACCGCTTGACAAATCCTAACCATACTGGTTTAGTATGGATTAATCCGGGTTATCCAGGCTGCATGAGTCAGCCTGAGAACCCGGATTTTATAGCAGGCCGAGAAAGCTAGACCGCTGAAGGCCGCGAAAATCTACTTTAGAGGAGGTTACACCATGGCTAAGAAGACTCAGAACGTTGACAATTATTGCAACAATCTATTCACCCAACTGACGGAGATTAAGGGCCAGATAGAAGGCTTTATCAAACAGGTGGAAGCGTTTTCCGGAAAAGACGGAGAGCACATTCACTCTCACGCCGAGCATCTCCGGGAGATCAACAAGACAATAGACTGGAAACTGGAGATATTTACCAAATCGTGCCCACTCGATTCAGGCGGCTACGATAAGGATGCAGTCACAGGCGCCGGGGTACCTACCGGAGAAAGAAAGATTGCAGGCGGTTTTGCAGGCGGATAACCACACCTGCGCACTGGGTGTTGCTGGGGGGTGAAACGAAAGGGGGAAGCAG
Organism: uncultured Nitrospirota bacterium; assembly: GCA_964443105.1. Classification (GTDB taxonomy): domain Bacteria; phylum CG2-30-53-67; class CG2-30-53-67; order CG2-30-53-67; family CG2-30-53-67; genus CAYUBU01. The sequence goes on along the minus strand of CAYUBU010000214.1, from coordinate 3,425 downwards.
GCCACTGCTTCTCTCTTTTTTTGTCTATGGGGATACGGGGAATTGCAGCCTGGATATTTCATGAGTGGTCGTCATCGAAATCCGCCGGGAACGGGGTGCCAGGCACACCTGCTTCGCATTCTGGACCAATACCGAAAACCGACAAAGAATTAATATCAGCAATCGGTCCCCCTGCCAAGACCCCTGTCAAAAAGTTCCGTCTATAGAGCGAGGATTCCACCGTTTTGCAGTGTTTGGCCGAACAAGCCCGTTTACTTGGCGGCAGTCAGAAACGTGCAACCCCGATGGTGATCCTTGTCTCGCAGCACGACTTGACAAATGATAATCTCACTGGCTTAGTATAAACGTCGGTACGGGGCCCTTCAGGCTGCCGAGAAATTATGGATGGCGCCGCATGAATCGCCAAATTCTAACAGGTTCAAGGAATGAAGCGGGAAAGGTCTTAAGAATCTATTTTAAGAGGAGGTTGCATCATGGCGAAAAAGCAATCAATCGATAATTACTGTAACAATCTATTCACCCAACTGACGGAGATTAAAGGCCAGATAGAGGGCTTCATCAAACAGGTGGAAGGGTTTTCTGGAAAAGACGGAGAGCACATTCACTCTCACGCCGAGCATCTCCGGGAGATCAACAAGACGATAGACTGGAAACTGGGAATATTCACGAAGTCATGCCCCCTCGATTCAGGCGGCTACGATAAGGATGCAGTCACCGGCGCCGGGGTCCCTACAGGTGAAAAACGGAATATTTCCGGCGGTTTTGCCGGCGGATAATCACACCTGCGCAATGGGTTCGGCTGAGGAAGTTCAACGAAAGAGGGAAGCAGGCATCTGCTTGCCCTTTTTTGTATATGGGGATAAGGGTGCCAGGCATCGTCCCCGCCGGAAGCCACCGACAGTTGGACAGGCGTGACAGCCCAAAGGGCAGGGAAAGTGTCATCCCGGCCAAGTGCCGAAATCCTTTTGCCCATGTCATTCCGGGTTGCGCGCCAATGTCATTCCGGGCCTGTCCCGGAATCCCCGTGCTCTTGTCGTTCCGGACGAGATGCCGGAATCTAGATGCCTTAGTGTGAAACTCCTTAGTGCGAGACTCCTGCATGCGCAGGAGTGACAGGCAAAAGCATGTGTCCTTCCGGGTTGCGCGCCAATGTCATTCCGGGCTTGTCCCGGAATCCCCGTGCTCTTGTCGTTCCGGACGAGATGCCGGAATCCCTTCCTGCGGATGAAGGAATCTAGATGCCTTAGTGTGAGACTCCTTAGTGCGAGACTCCTGCATGCGCAGGAGTGACAGACACTGGTCGATCACACCAATTCATCATAGAGATCTCTCCACTCAGGATTCATTCCATTGATCACATTCTCTTTATATTCCCTTTTCCACTTCTTCATTTTCTTTTCCTGCGTGATTGCACTTTCCACATCATTTGTATGTTGATACCAGACTAATTTGTGACAATTGTACTTGTTCGTAAAACCCTCTATTAAATTATTCTTATGTTCATAGACTCTTCTGATCAAATCATTCGTTATGCCGATATAGAGTACATTGTTCCGCTTGTTCGCCATCAAGTAGACATAATAGATTTTCATAGATTCGTTATTCCTTGACGGGACTTCTGCAGTAGCAAGAGTGACAAGAAATGATTGTCATCCCGGCGCGTACCGCAATATCAAGAAACGGAGAGACTCCTGCATGCGCAGGAGTGACAGACAAGAGCATGTGTCCTTCCAGATTGCGCGCCAATGTCATTCCGGGCTTGTCCCGGAATCCCGAATCTCAAGCATGAGACTCCTGTATGCACAGGAGTGACAGACAAATAGGAAGGCGAAGTGTCATTCCGGCCAGGTTCAGAAGGAACTCAGCCCCGATCCCTCCATGAAACGGTAGAGAAAACGCCGGAACAGGGAGTTGTCCTCGTAAGCGGGATAATCGACGGTGAAGTGCTTCGGGTTGTTCCCCCACACCGATTCAAAGTAGACTTCGCCGTCCTGAAATACCTGAGCCTCTTCCGGACCCCGGATCACCACGTCCGTTTCCAGGTTGTAGTCGTCCAGGTTCCGCCGGGTATAGTTGGCGGAGCCGAGTATCAGGGTGTTCTCGCCGCTCTGATAGCGCGCCTGGATCATCTTAGCATGGCACTGTTCGCCGTGGGTGTCACACCACCGCACCGGAATACCCTGCCGGTGGAGTTCACGGGCCACGGATCTGTTGGGGATGCCGTTTTTCTCCCGACCAAAAGCGTCTTTGTTGGGATCGAGCAGAACTCGGACTTCGACCCCCCGGTCATGGGCATCTCCCAACGCCCGGATGATCCCCCGGTGGGAGAGGTAAAACATAGCCAGATCGATTGCATCTCCCGGGTCGGTCTCCCCGATCGTATCGAGGATGGCGTCCCGGATCTTCCCTTCCGTGACGACCTGCAGGGTTACCGGCGATTCCTGCACCGGCGCCGTAACGGTAATCTCCGGTTTTTCTTCAGGGTTGGTGAAAGTAAGCACCGCCAACTCGGTGGCCAGGAGATCTTGGACGGCAGGCCCGGTGAACCTCACCGCCACGTTCCCGTGGGCGCTGCTCCCGTCGTGGGGGTTCGCGGACGCGACCAGGCCGACATAGCTGTCGCCATGGTCGGCGATGAGTACCTTACGGTGATTGGCCTTGAAGTTCAAGAGCCGCATGTAGGTCGGCAAGGAGACTTTCTTGCCGCCAAAGGGGTTCGGCAGGAGACCGCCTTCGCCATTGCCAAAGGGTTTCCAGAAGATCCGCCAGAAGGGAGAGTAATAGATGTTGCTGTCCCGCAGCCGGTCGAGATTGGTGATGGTCACCGAAATTCCCGCCTCCCTCAACTGCTCAAACTGGGTCGACGGCGCACCGCCGTAGACGTCGTTGACGGGATCGCTGATGACGAAGATGTCCATAGCGGGATGTTTCTGCTTCTGCGCGATCAAGGCGGCGGTCAGCTCTTCCGACAGGGCTCGGGTTTTCTCCGGCGTGGGTCCCTGGAAATTGTTGTAAAGAAACATATCGACGAGAATGAATTTCTCAGCCTTTGCGATGAGGGCAAAGGCCTCGTCGAATATTTCCTGGTCGACGCGACGGGTCCCCTGGTCATCAAGGTAGGTAATATCCCTGAGAAAAGTGATCTCTTCCGTTGGATGGGCCGCGCCCCCATAGGAGACGCCGTCAGGGAGCGGCTTAAACGTGTGGCACCCGGTCAATAACGCCAGGTAGAGAATGACGGCTGTTTTGAGAAGATATGTTTTCAATATTTGGCGCATAGTAGATACTGTCTCCATATAGGTCACGTGCGTCTGAGACCTTGACCTAGCCCTAGCCCGGATATTGCATAAGTAAATCTATTGCGAGGCCGGATAAGCTGCCACATGCGGCGTTGCAGAGAATTTCCTGACTTCGAAATATTTCAA
>CAYUBU010000213.1:0-6861 GCA_964443105.1 uncultured Nitrospirota bacterium | reverse complement strand
GTTTATGCAGACCTACTTGCGACAGGTGATACCAGAAATATAGAAACAGCGAGGATTATTTATGATCAAGAACTTGCTGGACTTATCCGGGAAGATTGATGAACTTATCATTGCAGGGTTTGAAGCTATCACCGATGTAGCCACTTCCTTGGATATTCCATTCTTCGTCGTTGGTGCAACCGCTCGAGATATGATTCTTGGATTTGGATATAATATAGATATAAGTCGTGCTACGGTCGACATAGATTTAGGAGTGCGGATATCGGATTGGGATCAATACAAAAAGATGAAAGAGGTCTTGATCGCAACAGGCGATTTTATACGAGCCAAAGCGGAACAAAGGCTTCTTTATAAGGGCCGTTTACCCATAGACATTCTCCCCTTCGGACCCATTGTGGACGGGAATGACGATATAGCCTGGCCGCCTGAGCATGATGTGAAGATGAGTCTATTGGGTTTCGAGGAGGCATACCATTATTCGCAGTTGGTGAGGCTTAGGTCCAACCCGAATCTTGATGTACTCTTTGCAACACCGGTTGGATTAGCAGTCATGAAAATAGTGGCATGGAATGAACGTTATCCCGAAGGGAACAAAGATGGGGCGGATTTAGCATTCGTCATGAGGAATTATATGGATGCCGGCAATCAAGAGCGTTTGGTGGATGAACATGCTGACTTGACCGATGACGACGACTTCGATTACGTACTTGCTGGTGCTCGTTTACTGGGGCGGGATGTTGCTGAAATGCTAAGACCTGCAACAAAAACTGAGATTCTATCGATCCTCAATCGCGAAACCGGTGAACAGGACAGATATAGGTTGGTTGAAGATATGATGAGTGGTTCAACTTCAGAAAATTTTGAAGAGGTTTTAGAATTGTTAGAAACTTTCAAAAAGGGCATGCAGGATGCCTGACCTATTCTCCTTATTTAGTAACGAGATTCCGGGACAAGCTCGGAATGACAAAGGGCAGATAACACCGGAATGACAACCTTTTAGCTGTCACTCCTGCAGCTGCAGGAGTCTCGCGTTCAAGAACCGGGATTGCCGCATTTCAGCCGACAACCGCCAAGATTCCTTTCTTTTCTGCTTGCCTTAATTGGCACATTGCGCTAAATCTATGAAGAGTAAATAGAAATATCCCCTAGAGAGCGCATTGTGGAGCCCGTCATGACCCGTGCTGAACAGAGTGTAGCGCAGCAGATCCTTTCTGAAAGCGAAAACCGACTCCGCCTGATGGCTGATTCTCTTCCAGCCCTCATAGCCTATGTGGATTCGGAGCAGCGATACCGCTTCAACAACAAGGCCTATGAAGAGTGGTTCGGTCTATCTCCTGCTGAGATCAGTGGTCGGCATATTCAGGAGGTTCTCGGACCAGCGCTCTATGAAGAAATTAGAGGTCACGTAGAAAGCGCGCTGCTGGGCCAAAAGGTTAAATTTGAAGTCGAGATCCCTCGAACGGGTGAAGCCCACTTCTTCGAAGTGAGTCTGGTTCCTCGACAGGAGGCGGATGCCCCCGTGCTCGGTTTCTATGTCCTGGGAAACAATGTCACGGCCCGCAAAAGATCGGATATCGCCCGGGACCGTCGACTAGAGTTCGAAAGGTTGATTTCGGAAATCTCGGCGACCTTTGTAAATATTCCGTTTTGCGACGTAGACATGCGGATCAACGATGCCTTGGAACTGGTAGGCCGATTCATCGATGTGGACGAAATTTTTGTTCTTCAATTCAAGCATGAAAAGGAAGAATCGGGTGTCACCCATGGCTGGTTCAAGAGCGGTGAGGCTCGAGAACTTGAATTTGAGGCGTCGGAGTTCGCCGCCCGTTTTCCCATCGTTGGCAGAAGGATTCTTGATAATCAGATTACGGCAGTTGAGTGCGTGGACGAACTTCCTGCTGCAGCCGTGAATGAACGGCAGTACCTTGATAGAATTGGACTTCAGTCTGCCGTGGTGATCCCCTTGACGGCTGGCGGAGAGACCATGGGTGCTTTCTTTGCGCAAACACTTCATCGATCAAGGGAGTGGCCCGAGGATTTGGTCAATCGCCTCAAGCTTGTCAGCGAAATCTTTGCCAATGCCCTGGCCCGAAAGGATATTTCTTTCAGACTGGTGGAAAGCGAGGAGCGATTCCGAGCTTTCATGGATAACATCCCCGCTGCTGTTTATATTAAAGATGAAAACGATGTGCACCTGTACGCTAACCCTCTGGTTTTATCCGTCCTGGGAAAGAAATCGGAGGAATTTGTTGGTGCAACCACTCTGGATTTGCACCCACCGGAAGTGGCCGCCAGGTTGATCGAGTTGGATCGAAACGTGTTAAACGAAAACATTGCGCGGGTGGCTGAGGAATTGCTGGTTCAAGGCCCAGGGGACCCTCGCTGGTTCAGGGACATCAAGTTTCCGATCAAATTGAATTCCGGAAAAAGGCTATTGGGGGGTATTGCGGTAGACATCACGGAACGCAAACAAGCCCTGGATGCCGTGACCGAGCAGCTTGGGTTTGAGCGGCTGATCGCCGACATTGCGGCACAACTGTCGCAAACAAAGCCGGAAGAGCTGCAAGAGACGCTTGATCGGACACTCAGCTCTCTCGGTACGTTCCTCAATACAGAGCGGGCCTTCCTCGGGCAGTTTACCGAAGATTATAAGAGTCTTCTCGTCACGAACGTGTGGGCGAGCGAGGGCATTAGTCTGAAGTCCAGCATATTCGAGTCGGACCTGGCCACTGAGGTCCCTCACCTTGCGCGGATCATTCGGAACAAAGAAATCTTAAACCCTGGGCCGGGTCTCTCCGGGCTGCCTGATGAAATGCGCCATCGGCTTGAACAGGACGGGATTAACTCAGGGATTGTCGTCCCTGTGTGTGTCGAAGATAAATCCATCGGACTGCTTGGATTGGATACCGTCATCCAACCGCGCGAATATCCACAGGTGATCGTAGACCGTCTGATCATCGTGGCGAACATGATCGGAACCCTGTTGCGGCGTGTTAAGGCTCAGGCGAAACTAAAGGATTACCTGATCCAGGTGAGCCGCTTAAAAGCACAACTGGAACAGGAAAACATCTATCTTCGAAAAGAAATTGAGGTGAATCACAGACACAAGGATATCGTCGGCGACTCGAAAGCCATGAAAGACGCTCTGCACCGGGCAGAACAGGTGACAGCAACCGGCTCCAATGTCCTGCTGCTGGGTGAGACCGGCACCGGAAAAGAATTGCTGGCCCGGTCGATCCACAACCTGAGCAACCGAAAGGGGCGCTCCCTGGTGACCGTCAACTGCGCGGCCCTTCCGCCCACCCTGATTGAAAGTGAACTCTTCGGCCGGGAGAAGGGGGCCTTTACCGGGGCCCTGTCCAAACAGGTCGGCCGTTTCGAGGTAGCCGACGGTTCCACGATCTTTCTGGACGAGATCGGCGACCTTTCCATGGACCTCCAGGTCAAATTGCTCCGGGTGCTCGAGGAGGGTGAGTTCGAGCGGTTGGGAAGCACCCAAACCAGAAAGGTGGACGTTCGTGTGATCGCAGCAACCAATCGAGACCTTGCGCAGATGATCCAGGACGGAGAATTCCGGGAAGACCTCTTTTACCGGCTGAACGTTTTCCCCATTACGATCCCCCCCCTTCGGGAGCGCACCGACGATATCCCGTTGCTGGTCTGGGCCTTTGTCGAGGAGTTTGGGGCGAAAATGGGCAAAACCATCGATCAGATTGCCCGTAAAGATATGGAAAGACTCCATCTGTACGCCTGGCCCGGAAATGTCAGGGAGTTGAGAAACGTGATCGAGCGGGCCATGATCCTTGCCAGGGGCTCCAAATTACGGATTGATCTGCCCAAGCAATCAGAAACCATTAATGATATGCAAGCGGGAACACTGGCAGAAATCGAAAAAGGCTATATACTTCAGGTCCTGGGTAAGACCAACTGGCGGATCAGAGGACAGCACGGCGCCGCACAGACTTTGGGCCTGAAGCCCACAACCCTTCACTCCCGCATGCAGAAACTTGGCATCAAACGACCACTGAACCCGGATATTCCATGAGTATCCTACTACAGCGGTGCAAGTGCCCTCGTCTACTGCGTTGCGCTCGCTCGGCCTCCTCAACGACCTGTCAAGGTCGCCTCCGGTGGCCTCAATCGCGACGCCTTGTATCCATGGGTATTTTCGCCGCTTCGTGACGAATACTCATGGAATAACCGGGTTGACACCAACGATATTTAGTCTCGCCAACGATATTTCGTTGGTTGTGCAAGACGAATACCCTTCACTTCAAAACACCCAGAGCCAATTTGTTCCATCTTTTCAATAATTTAGTCTATTCATGACTTGATCGTCGAGTTTGGCACGAGAAGTGTAAGTAAATAAACTACTTTGTTCCCATCTGGAAATTAGAACGGCTGCGAATCCGTTTCCATGAGGCAAGTACACACCTTTGACCCTGCACATATGTCATCCAGGAGGACGGAGTCTGCACGCAGGGCTTTGAGGAGGACAGAGTATGATCATGGCCAGCCTTCGTGTCGTGGTGCCGAATAACAGGCGGAATGAAATTCTGAGGACATTACGGCCCCTGTTGGGTCCGACACGGGTCCGGCAAGGCTGCCTGGACTGCCGTTTGTACCAGGACAAGGAGGACGAAAACACCTACGTATTCATTCAGGCCTGGGAATCCCAGGCAGCCCTGGAAAAGCATATAGGCTCTGAGGAATATCGAAAGATTCTGGCCGTCATGGATCTGGCCGTTCAGGAACCTGAGGTGGAATTTCACACAATCGCCCGTACGGCGGGGATGGAGTTTGTCAGAAGGGTGCGGAGATAGAGGAAAGGCAAATACGAAATGAGAATATCGAAATCCGAAACGTTTGAATTCTTATTTTGTTTCGAATTTGATTTAAGAGGAAATGATCCATCAGCAATCAGCAGGAAAGTTGGTTTCTATTAACCATTTGAAAGGAGGTACAGGTGATGGAAACAATCGGAAAGAGTTTCGTAAGAACATGTTTCATGGTTTTACTTGGGATCACGCTGGTTATTTCTTTTGTTCCAGGCAATACATTTGCAGACGAAGGGTTTGTCTCGAAAGACGCCTCGGGGAACGACCCTCGGGATTTTGGCAGCAAATTCATGCCCTATTACCGCTACACCACGCTGGAGAACGACGTCGATGTAAATGAGTTCACCGTCTTCGGGTTCTTCGCCTTCAACGCTAGATTCGGCATGACCTATGAACTGCCCCTCGCCCAGGAGATCGACTACAGCGGGGTGGACGCCTGGAAAACCCTTAAGAATTCGGCTCCCGGCGTTCTGCCCCCCAGCGGCCCTGACCCTGGCTCACCCGGAGGACTGCCGTTTAGCGACCTGGAGTCCGACGGTAACGTGACCGGCGTGGGCGACCTGGGCCTGCGGTTCTTCCTCAGACCCCAACAGTGGGAATTCCGCTACATGGGTGGCAAGAAGAACTTCTCCATCATGCCCTTGGTCGAGTGGACTTTACCCACCGCCACCGACGACCTGATGGGTGGGGAGACCTTAGTCGCGTCCCCAGGTATCGTGTTGGTTTTCGACCTGCCGTTCGAAAAACCCCCGTTGAGTCTGGCGTTTATCGCCATGATGAATTTCTACGACTTCGATGTCTACAAGGACAATGATCGCCCTGACGTGAGTCGCTACCGTGGACGCTGGTTCTACCAGCAGCCGCTGAGCAAACCGGCCTTCGTAAACAACCCCCATGACAAGAGCTTTCACATCTTTGACCTGACCGGATTGTACCTGATGCCGGAACTGCAGCCGGTCTACGATTTCGAGACGGATGAGTTCAGTCTCTGGCTCGCCCCCGAATTCGGCAAGGTCTTGCGGGAAGGTACGATCATCTACGCCAAGCCCGGCTGGGGCATCGACAATGACGAAGACGGCGATCGGGAGTTCACCTTTGAGATCGGGTTCCGGTATTTTATGTAAAAAGGCAGATTTCGGGTGACAAGAATAGAAAAAGGTGTTGGGTGTCGGGTTCCGGCCGTCAGGGCTGAAACCTGATCCCTGAAACCAGAAACCCAGAGTTAAGAAAGGAAACTCAAGCATGAAAGGGATTAGCAGGAGTTTTGGAGAAAGATGTTTCATGGTTTTGATTGGGTTCATGCTGCTAATCTCTTTGAATCCAGGGAATGTGAGGGCTGCTGACCAGCAGGCCGGGAGTGATGAGGGGGCGCCCATGTCCGCCGAGTGCAAGGCGTTCGCCGCGGACCCCGACGCGGATCTCGGCGATGTCATCAGGGCCGGTTGCAAGCCGACCCTGGCGCAGATGTCTGCGCTGATGGACAATCCGCTGGGTAACGTGGCCATGCTCTTCACCCAGTTCGATGTTTATTCTATGGAGAACCCGGCGCTCGATGATAAGGATGAAATTAAAAGCACATACATGGGCATCGCCCAGTTTCCCAAAAAACTCACTGAGAACTGGAGTATCATCAATCGCATCGTCTGGACGGTGCCGAGCATGCCCCTCGACCAGGACAAGATCGACGACTTCACCGGCCCCGGCGGCGACTACGGCAGCATGCCCGGAACGATCAATCCGCCGGCCGACGGACCGCCGGCCCCCGTGGACCTTTTCAGCGGACGCACGACCGGTTTTGGTGACATGTATTATGTCGGGCTTTTCACTCCCAAAGAAGGAATTAAACTCGAGGGCGGCGGGAACTTCCTCTGGGGTGCCGGCTTTGACCTGGGAATCCCGACCGCGACCGAGGACATCCTGGGTACGGGTAAATGGACGGCGGGGCCTTCTGCCCTGGGCGTCTACATGGGGCCCAAGTGGAAGATCGGCAGTCTGGTGCAGCATTACTGGGATTTTGCCGGTG
>CAYUBU010000212.1:0-6650 GCA_964443105.1 uncultured Nitrospirota bacterium | reverse complement strand
ACCGATCCTGGCCCAACCTGTAGTCATTGGGATCGAGGAGGTTCCGGGCGGGAAAGGGGAGATCATCAAGGTTCTCGACGACGGCATACTCGGGATGGAGATAGACGGTCTGGCCTGTTCTAAAGCCGATCCCCGGGATGGCAGCAATCGCTTCAGTCTCGCCCTTACCCTCAGCCAGCAGGCGGCAGAGCTGCAGCAGGGACCATTCGCCTTCGCCCCGGACAATGTAGTCCACCACACCCGAACTTAAGACATGTTCCCCCATGGCCCAGACATGGGCACCGCCCATGACCGTGATGACGCCGGGGTTGATTCCCTTCACTTGCCGGGCCACGTCCAGGGCCAGATCACTGTACGCACTGAAGAGGGAGGCTATGCCGACCAGTTGGGGGTTGTACGCCCGGACACGGTTCTCTATGTCGGCGGCCTCCAGGCCGAAGTGGTAATAGTGGTTGAAGAGCCGGTAAGGGCTCTTGTTGTCGGGGGCATAGTATTTGCGCATATACCGGAACCGCCGGGGCAGGGGGATCGTCCTTCGGAGATCCGGTTTGTGGGCATCGAGGATCGCAACCTCGAAACCGTCTTCCTGAAGCACCGCGGCCAGGTAAGTCAGTCCCAGGGGATAAGTTCGGCATGCCGTCTGATAGAAATCCTCTACCGGCGGCTGAATGAGCAATATTCGCATCAAATCTCTCCTGCGGGATTTAATGATCTGAAACATCCCGCTGGCCAGTCTACCAGACTCAAAAAAAATGTGCCGCCTTTTCCGTCAGCACAAAGGGGCCTGACCCCTTTTTGTCCGCACTCTTCGAAAACCGCTCCGCTTGCTTCTGGCGGGCGCCTCGTCTAGAATCGGGAATGGAATGAATTGGCGCGGGCCTCCATCGCGGCCTGTCAGCGTATCAGCAAAGGGGAGTCTCATGGCAGAGGGCAAACTGAAAAAGTCAAGCATATGCAAATGGGGGAAAAAGGGGATTGCCGGCAATCTGGATACCCTGGTCACCTTGGTGAACAAACCGAAATACCTCTGTGAAAACTGCGGACGATCGGCAAACGGCAAGAAAAATCTATGCGAACCGGTCTCCTTCAAGAAGATAACCGGGGGGTAGTTCTCCCGCTGCACGGACCGGGTCATCCCCAGGTGTAAGCGGAGGAATGAAGCCGGGTGGGTCCGCCGAGTGATGCGCCGAATCGGGTTGCGGCGCCTGCCGCCACCAAAGGGACGAAACACTCCCCCGCAATATGCATTTCAACCTTGCCGGCGGGCTATGCGTTCGAAGGAACCGGGGATAGACATGAAAAACCTCATCGTCGTCAGGCATGCAAAATCGAGCTGGAAAGACACCACCCTTGCCGATCACCTGAGACCGCTGAACAAGCGGGGCAAGCGCGATGCCCCGGAGATGGGCGCTCGCCTTGCCGATCGCGCTCTGCAGGTGGATCGGATCATTTCCAGCCCTGCTGTGCGGGCCCTGAAAACAGCCCAGATGATCGCCAGAGCAGCAGGATACCCCGGGAAGAAGATTGTCATCGACGAAAGGCTCTACCCCGGCGATCTGGCATCCCTGATGGCACTGATTCGTGAACTCGATGAGCCCCTCCATACGGTGATGCTCTTCGGGCACAACCCGGGCTTAACGGACCTGGTCAACACAATCGGAGACGACACCATCGACAACGTCCCGACCTGCGGCGTGGTGGAGATCACCCTCCCCATTGACCGTTGGAAACAAACGGGCAGGAAAGCGGCTTTAGCCGTCCGGTTCGACTACCCCAAGAAAGACCGCGATCCCCTCTGATTAACGGAACAGCGCCTTCCCGACGGCCGTGGCCTCTATTCCCTGTGCTGTTCCGGACCGGCGGCCCGGGACTTGGGGTTCGGGTTTACCATTGGGAGAAGGGTTTCGTGACCAGGCAGGCATTGGTGTATCGCCAATCATGGGAAACCTCAGCCCCCACCCAGGCCGGCAGTTCGACTTCCACATCCGGCGATTCCAACTCGATTTCAGCGAGGATGAGCCCCTCGTTAACCCCGCTAAATTCATCCACTTCCCAGACCCGGCCGGAAAACTCGACCCGGTAGCGGGTCTTCTCTATCAAGGGACGGAGACAGAGCTGATCGAGCAGAACGGCGGCATCCTCACCTGGGATCGGATACTCAAACTCACTCCGCACGATTCCCCGCTGTCGCCCTTTGATCGTGACCCACCCTCTGTCCCCGGCGAGGCGGACCCGCACCGTTCGATCGGGATCAACGGAGAGGTATCCCTGTTTCAGAACCGTACCCACAGCGCCCCGGCGCCAAGCCTCCCCGTGCACCAGAAACTTACGTTCGATCTCCGTTCCCATCCCGGTAGTCCTCCCTGTGAACTCCTGCCGCCCACAGCCGATCTTATGTCGCAGTCGCGGTATAAGGGTGCCAGGCAGGCCTGCCTGGCACCCCGTTGACCTCATGCATGATCCGGGGAAAAGAGCTTTTTGAAAAGCCGTGCATGCTCGGGACGGGAAAAGCGGCGGAACCGCTTTTCGAAAGCTTGCCTCGCCTTCCGCTGCTCCTCTTCAAGTTTTGCCACCAGAAGCCCCATGGCCGCCAGGGTTCCAGGCGGGGTTGCCGCCTCCCGGCCCATCTCCCCGCTGATCCGTCGCAGAAATGTCGACTGTACTTGAAGATCCTGGAAGGCCCCCAGGTTGTCCTGGAGAACTTTCAATGCCTTAATCAACGGACCGATTTCGTCCGCAGGGAAGAGGCTCTGGAAGAACTCGAGGAGATAACGGAGTTTCTTGCAGGTCTTCCGCAATTCATGAAGCTGCTCCGGGGGAGAGGTGCCGCGGATTGCCTCCCCCTCTTTCAGGGTACGGCGGTAGAGCTTCCAGATCCGCCCACGGGCCGCCTCCTTCGCGGGCCGGGTCGCCTTCACGGCCATGGTTCGGGTATCGGCCCTTTCCAGAAAATCCCGCCATTCCCGGACCAGGGTTCCATAACGCTCCCCCGCCAGTTCCCCCGCGAGCGCGGCCTGTTCCTTCTTTTGTTGGCCCACGAGATAGCGGCGGAGGGGGTCGAGCTTGTCATGAAACTTGGGCGCAAGACTCAAACGATAGGTATCGTAGTGGAGGAGATAAACATCCAGATCACGGGTGGGGCCGGTGATGGCGCCGAGCCAGGCGAACTCGGGACGGAAACGTTTCAGAAACTCCTTGGGCAGCCCCCCTTTGACCTGCCCCAGAGCGGCGCGGGTACGGCGGACGGCGACCCTGAAATCGTGGAGGAACTCGGGATCCGTATCGCTGCAGACACCCCTTTCGTTGGCCTCCATGATATTGAGAAGATGGAGAAGAATAACCCGCAGCGCCTCTCCAACGGAAGTTTTTCGACTCAAGGGTATCCGAATCCTGGACGAGTAATCGCCGGGACGTTCACCAACAGCCCGAAGCCCTTCGACCAGCACATCGTCGGAAGCAGGCGTCAAAGAGACGTCTGACTTGAGATCCCGAACAAGGCGGCGGCGGACGCCCTTATGGCCCCGGAGGGGAATGATCTCAACCCGGCGCGGCAATATCAACTCTTTTCCCTCCCCCGACCGGCTCACGGTATTTTCTTCCAGGCAAAGACGCACCACTCTCTTTCCGTCACCGTTGCGCAAATCGAGGAACTGGATAGCGCTGTTGAGAACCAGCCGGGGGAGGAACGCCCGCACCCCCATCACCGACTCGAGCCGATGCCCCAGGCTTTCCGGCACTAATTCCCGGGCGAATCGAGGCACGGTCCCTGTGATCTGATGCAGCGGCACAACGGACTTGAGGCGGCGCCAGAGGATGCGGCTTTCGCCGTCACAGCACTGTTCTTCCAGCACCGTCCCGGCTTTATACAGCCGCCAGTCGAAACTGTCGTAGAAGGTACGCACCATTTCCCGGGGCGGTTCCCGGTCCACAGGGCCCGGGAACCGGTCTATCAGCTGATCCCAGGTAAGATCGCGGTTCAGGTGGAAGCTCTTGGTGTCACACTTCATAGGCTCTCACGGCACCCCCGGCCCCCTTTACGAAACTAGCGGATATTCCGTTGCCCAAAGTGCTTGGATCGCCGTTTCTTCAGTCGGGTCACATCCCGGTTTCGTTTGCCCGCCAGCTCGATGAGCACCTCCTGGCTGCACCGGCCCCTTGGCCCGTCTTCCGGCTCCCTGCGTCGATAGGTGCCGTCGGACTGCATCTCCCAGGCGCATGTGCCGTCCTTGAGTTGGGTGTCAAGAATCTCCCGCAAGTCGCCCCGAATCACAGGGTCCTCAACGGGTACGATCACCTCGACCCGGTGCTCCAGGTTGCGTTTCATGGCGTCTGCGGAACCGATGAAGTATTCCTCATCGCCGCCGTTCCTGAAATAGTAGATGCGGCTGTGCTCGAGAAAACGGCCGAGGATGGACACCACCCGTATTTTGTCCGAAAGGCCCGGTATGCCCGGCCGCAGTCGGCAGGAATCGCGAACCAGCAGGTCGATCTGGACTCCGGCCATCCCTGCCTCGTAAAGGGCGCGGGTCACATCCGAGTCCTCCAGGGCGTTCATCTTGAACTGGATCAGCCCGGGATTCTTCGCCTCGTGCCCCTTGATTTCCCTGTCGATCCGGGCTAGAAGTTCGCTCTTGAGAATCTTGGGTGCCGGGATCAGTTTCCGGTAGTTCCGCTTGGGCGTGTACCCTGTGGTCAGATAATTGAACAGCTCTGTTGCGTCTTCGCCGATCACAGGATCGCAGGTGAGCAGCCCGAGATCGCTGTAGAGACGGGACGTCAACGAATGATAATTGCCTGTACCCACGTGGACGTAACGCCGAAGGCCGCTGTAATCCTGACGCACAATCAAAATCACCTTGGCATGGGTTTTCAGACCAACGACTCCGTAGGTCACATGAATCCCCGCTTCTTCCAGCTTGGAAGCAAGACGGATATTCGCGGCTTCATCGAACCGGGCCTGGAGTTCCACCACCACCGCCACCTGCTTGCCATTCTGAGCCGCGCGGATCAGGTAGTCGATAACGCGGCTGTGTTCCGATGTCCGGTATAGGGTCATCTTGATCCCCCGAACCTTCGGATCGCCGGCGGCCTCCCGGATGAGCCGTTCTACGGAGGACGAAAAAGCCTCATAGGGATGCTGAATCAGTATGGATCCCGCGTCCCGAATGGTATGAAAAATGTTGCGCTCACTCTGGAGGGCAGGATGATCCACCGGATGGTGGGTCGGATATCTGAGGTGGGTGACGTTCAAATCGGCCAGTTCGAAGAGATCCCGCATCCCCATCATACCCTCGACTTCAAAGACGTCGGCTTCTTGGTTCAGGCCAAGCTCCGCGGCCAGGCGGCCCCGATGGGTCGTGTCCATGCCGGGTCTCACCTCGAGACGCACGATGGGCGCGAACTTTCTCTCCTGCAGCGCCGACTCGATCAGTGCGAGAAGATCATCGGCATGCTCCTCATGCCTGTCGGTGTTGGAATTCCGGGTCACCCGGAAGAGTTCGTGGCGAACAATCTCCATCCCCGGAAACAGAAGATCGAGATTCTCGGCCATCACGTCTTCCAGCAGCACAAAACGGTTTTCCGTGCCGACCTGGATAAATCTGCGAGCCCCGGCACTCACCGGCACCTTGACCCGGGCCAAAGAGATCTCACTCTCTCTCTTGTAGCGGAGCGTGACGAGCAGGTTGAGGGAAAGATTCGAAATGAAGGGAAAGGGATGGGCGGGGTCGATCGACTGGGGAGTGACTAAGGGATAAATGTTCGCAATATAGGACTCGCGAATCGATTTCTTCTCTTCTCTCGTCAGTCCCTGGTAGGCCAGTATCTCGATCCCTTCCGCCTTGAGCAGCTTCTTCAGATCCAGGAGGGCGTTCTGTTTCCTTTTCTGATGTTTGCGGATGAACCCATGACAGGCGACGATCTGCTCTGCCGGTGTGCGGCCATCCACGGTGCGATCGAGCACGCCGGCACCCACCTGCTGCTTGAGCCCGCCGATTCGTTTCATGAAGAACTCGTCCAGGTTGGAGCCGGCAATGGCCGCAAACCGGATACGCTCAAGCAGCGGCACATGCTCGTCCACCGCCTGGGCCAGTACCCGCTCATTCCACGCAAGCCAGGTCAGCTCCCGGTTGAGATAGAAAACGGGGTCGCTCAGGTGCTCCGGTGTCAGGGGGATCGATTCCAGCGCCGGTGCCGGCACCGCCGAAGACTGGCCTTCACGGGCAAAGCCCGCGCCCTTCTTCCCTTCCGATGGAGGGGCAAGCTTGACAACATTCTTTATTCCATCTTTCTTTGCGTTTCGGGAACTCCCTTTCTTCATGTTGCCCCCTTCTCATGACTCGGGACTTTACACCGGTCTCCGCTTCAGCAAAACGTTACTCGCCTCCGCCGCATGTGTCAAGGATGGCTGGCCACAGGACGCCTCTTGGTGACTGGACGGCTGGACCGGGTCGCTGTTTCTCCATTCTAACCGCATCGGTCGAAAGTTACAAAATGATTCATCCCATCGTTGTGCCTGTCAGCCGGAGAGGCCACAACATCTTGTGGTGGACGGCGGTCCGTCACCTGAGCGATCGGGGACGTCTCCGGGAGATTTAAACTTGCATTGTGTCTCCCTTTTTCATACCATGGGAAAATTCCAGGGCCCCCTG
>CAYUBU010000211.1:0-10270 GCA_964443105.1 uncultured Nitrospirota bacterium | reverse complement strand
CACGGACGATACCGACGTGGAAGGCAATGAAACTGTCAACTTCGAGCTCCAGAATGTGAGTGCCAATGCGGTGATTGGCCCGCAGAGCACGCACACCGCAACGATTACCGATGACGATGTACTGCCCGAGGTTAACTGGACGGCCGCTAGCCAGGCCGGAGCGGAGAATATCGGGACTATGACAGTCACTGCCCAACTCTCAGTTGTCTCCGGTCTCGATGTGACGGTGCCGTTCAGCGTTGGCGGAACAGCATCCAATCCGCCGGATTATACCATTACCGGAAGCCCGATCACTATTCTAGCGGGGTCCCTGACCGGCGACATTACGATTAACGTGGTCAATGATGGAATGGATGAAAACGATGAGACCGTCATTATTACTATGGGCGTCCCTGCTAATGCGACGGCCGGCCTGACCACCGTTCATACGGCAACGATCAGCGATGACGATGCTCCTCCCACGGTAACTTTCACAATACCGTCCCAAAGCGAACCGGAAAACAACAGCACCATGATTGTCACAGCCCAACTTTCGGCTGTCTCTGGCCTGGGTGTGACGGTACCCTTCAGTATAGGCGGGTCCGCTGGCAACACGATCGACTACACGATCACCGGCAGCCCTTCGGTCATTGGTGCCGGAACAAACTCAACGGATATTACCATTACCATAGTTGACGACGCTCTCGCGGAAGGCAATGAAGATGTCGTAGTCACGATGGGGGTTCCGATTAACGCGAATCCGGGTGCCATAACACTGCATACGGGAACCATTCTGGACGACGATGTTGTGGACGTAATCATCACGGAGTCGGGCGGGAGCACCGATTTGGCGGAAGGCGGCCCCACAGACACTTATGCAGTGGTTCTGAATAGTGAGCCGGTCAATAATGTAACCATCAATGTGAATCCGGATATTCAGAGCACGGTCAACCCGGTCTTCCTGGTCTTTACCCCGGCAGACTGGAATATGGCCCAGAGCGTTACAGTAACGGCAGTGGACGATGCGGTTACAGAGGGCGCTCATACTTCCACAATAACCCATTCGGCGGTCAGTGCAGATCCTGGTTATGATGGTCTTCCCGTCAGCTTGGTGGTGGCCAATATCACCGACAACGACTTTATTGGCATTGCCGATCCCATGAGGTCTACGGTCGTCGCAGATCCCCTGATTGTCATTGCAGACGGTGTCTTTGCGAGCACGGTAATAACCACCCTCCTGGATGCTCTGAACCAACCCGTTTCGGGTAAAACAATTTCCCTCTCATCGGACAGGGGCGGTATTGATAACTTCACGCAGCCCGGTCTGCCGACAGATGCGAACGGCGTTGCTGTTGGCACAATCCGATCGAATACGGTCGGTGTGGCAACCATCACAGCAACGGACGCAACGGACGGTATCGTATTGGCTATGACTCCCCAGGTCTATTTTACTCAAGGGGAGGTTCTACAGTTGTCAAAGACTGTAAATAGGTCCGAGGCGGAGATCGGGGATGTTCTTACCTACAACCTGGAAGTCAGAAATACAACGACCAGGGATGTAGTCGCGGTAAAGATAGAGGATCGCATCCCACCCAATTTCAAGTATCGAAAAGGAAGCGCCAGAATGGACGGTACCAGGATAGCCGATCCTACAGGCAACAGGCCTCTCATCTTTGATATCGGAACTGTCCCAGCTTTTGTGGATGGCAATGGCAACGGTGTCGCCGATTCCGGTGAGCCGGGATATCTGTCTCTGAGTTACCAGCTGATCGTTGGTTCTGGTGCCACTCCGGGCGACTATGAGAACCGTGCCAGCGCCAAGGATGTTTGTGATCAATGCACCATATCGAACATTGCTTCAGCAAAGGTTACCATCGAATTAGACCCTGTCTTTGACCTCGGTACAATCATCGGGAAGGTGTTTCAGGACGCAGACCATGACGGATGGCAGGACAAAGGCGAGGACGGTATCGGCGGCGTGATGGTTGTTTTGGACAACGGGACATATGCCATAACCGACGATTACGGTAGGTATCATTTCCCTGTGGTCGAACCGGGACACCGGCTCGTAAAAGTCAACCTCAACACTGTAACCGGGGTGAGCGAAACCACGACCGACGAGGCTCTTGTCGTGTCGGTTACCCCCGGCCTTCTGGCAAAGGCCAATTTTGGAATTGCGGCAAGGTACGATAACGAGACGATCGGCCGCCCCAGGCGGCTGGGAATCCTCATGAAGAGTGAGGAGGACGAACATCCTGTTCACGTCATGGGAAGTGCGAAGAATCTGAGTCTTTTGGTGAATGGTCAGATGGCGCCCATGCCTCAAAGTCATGTGAAACTTCTGGTCGAAAGTCTCGATGAGGTCGTGGTGGTTCGGGGCAACAACGCCGTCGCGCCTGTTGAGTTCCAGGTCGCGGCTGATCGTCCTGAGAGTGTATCAACCTGGCAGCTCCTGATCATGGATTCGTCGGGGGAAACTATCCGTAGTCTTAATGGTAACGGTGCACCGCCGGATGGAATTGTCTGGGATTGTAAAACGTCTTCCGGGAAGATGGTGGAAGCTGGGGCTGTGTATCAGTACCAGCTGCACTTGAACTATAATGACGGGGCCGCCTCCATGAGTGCGCAGAGAATCTTCGGTATAAACCGGGTATCTGCCATCTCCCTTCATTTGACAGGGAAAGCATTTGAGACCGCATCGGCGCAACTCAGCCCGGATGCAAGAAAGATCCTGAAGGAAACAGCCGAAGTGCTGAATAAGTTTCCTGATGAGAAGATTGTTATCGAAGGGCACACGGATTCAGTTGGTTCCCGGAAAAGAAATCTTGCTTTATCCAGGCGTAGGGCGGAATCGGCTTTAGCCTACCTCATAGAAGAGGAGCAGCTGCCGCGAGACCGCTTCATCCTTCGATGGCAGGGGGAGGCAAATCCCCTTGCCAGTAATGCCATTTCAGAAGGACGGGAACTCAACCGCAGGGTAGAGATAAAGGGTGAGGTACGGGAGGTGAATCGGGCAAAACTCCTCGATCGTTACCGGAGGGAACCGGTGGTCACGATCAACGAAGCTGACTTTGAAATTGATGAGAATGGCCGCTTTATGTCTGAAGTGCGGCCCTCAAAATCAGGGCAACTCGATATCGAATTGGTCAGTGAAGACGGGCGGACCTCACGAACAGTAATTTCAGTGCCTGAGTTCCAGATCATTCAACCGAAGGGTGAAATTCGATTGGCTTACGGGGACAAAGGTGTGCGTCATCTAGCCAGTGCCGGGAGTGATGGCGGTGACATCGACCCCTCCAGGCATGTCATCGAGTATGAATTCATTGCAAAAACTGCTCCAAAAAACACCGTTGAATTCGAAGGTGAACAACTTTCCGTGGCCGCAGACGGTACCTTCCGGAAACGCCTGAGGCTTGGACTTGGGAATAACGGTTACGCACTCATCATTCGCGGAGAAAAGGATTTCACGAGAATTGCCAACGTGTCAATTAATGTGTTGGACCGCGACAGTGCGGGAGAATTCATTATTGCGGTAGAACCGATTCCTGATCTTACCGTCAAGTTCCCGCCCGGGGGGGAGCGCCTGAGCGGTTCACCCCTGGCCCTTTCGGGTCAGACGGACCCCGAAAATTGGGTAGAAGTCAATGGCCGAGAAGTTGAAGTGAAACGGGATGGTGGTTTCGACTGCAATATCGGTCTGGAACCCGGCATGAACCAGATCGTCGTTGAGGTGACGGACCCTGAGGGATATAAGGGGCGCCTGGAGCGGGAAGTCGAACACACAAACACCCAGCTTTTCCTTATGGCGTTTGCTGACGGTGTCATAGGTCAGCTCAAGGCAAGCGACTTTATAGAGGGGGCAGGCCAATCTGATAAAACGGACTTTTTCACTGAGGGGCGGGTGGCCTATTACCTCAAGGGCGTCATAAAAGGTAAATATCTAATCACCTCAGCCTTCGATACGGGAAGGCGGGAATTCGACGAATTGTTCAAAGACCTCGACGAGGATGAGAAAGAAAGATTCCTGACCAATCTCGATCCTGACAAAATGTATCCCGTTTACGGAGATTCCAGCTCCGTGGTATATGACACGGAATCCCAAGGCAAGTTCTACCTCGCGGTGGAGAGCGACGAATTGGATGTTCTCGTCGGAAACTATCAAATGAGCCTCAGTGGTACGGAATTGGCAGCATACAGGCGTACGCTGTATGGGGGAAGAGCCGCCTACCGTTCTGTCGCCACCTCGAAATACGGTCAGCCCAACACCGAAATTGTGGTCTTCGGTGCAGAGCTCCGGCAGGACCATGTTCACGACGAACTTCGTGCCACAGGCGGGTCTCTCTACTACCTGAGCCACCGTGACGTCAGCGAAGGCAGTGAGCAGGTGAGTCTGGTGGTGCGGGACAAGATAAGCGGTTTGCTGCATTCGCGCATTCCGCAGGTGCAGAACCGGGATTACACGATTAAATATGACGAGGGCCGGATCGTGTTTAACCGGCCGGTGTCAAGCGTTGCGGAAGACAATGCGCTGATAGACCGGAAACTGCTCTCGGGAAATCCTGTCTTCATCCATGTGGATTACGAAGCCCGGATGGATTCTTTTGAGAAGACAGCCACTGGCGGCCGAGTTCGAAAGCAACTTGGCGATCATGTATCCGTGGGCGGAACATACGTGAAAGACGAACTCAGCGCAGGTCAGTATGATCTCAAAGGGATGGACACTGAAATCCGCTTTGGAAAAAATTCACGAGTTGTAGGTGAGTACGCGAGTACGGAGGGTACCGATTCAGTGACTTTCATCAGTGACGATGGTGGTCTGACATACAGCGAAGTCACGCCAACAGGCATGCAGGAAGGCAATGCCTGGAAGGTGGCCGCCGAAATCGATCTGGGTGAATGGTGGGGGGCGCCCGATCGGGCAAAAGTGGGCGGGTACTACAAGAAGTTGGAGCCGGGCTTTCAGTCCAACGGCAATCTTCTGGAAGCGGGAACAGAAAAAACCGGGGTGAATATGAACGTCCGTCTTACTGACCGGGACCAGGTGCGGTCAAGGTACGACAAAGAGGAGAGGGACGCCGGACCGACAATCGGTAAAGATACTACAACGACCAGTAGCGTCCAATATGACCATGATCACGGCTGGTGGGGCGTGACGAGTGAGTTCCAGTCGAACGAGATAGACAATGGACTGACCGGTGAAACCGCCAAGTCCAGTCTGGGGGCCCTGGGGATCCGTTTAAAATTGGCTGATCGACTGACGACGGAACTGGAGCACCAGCAGACATTCTCAGGAATCGACAACGACCAAACCAGCCTCGGGGTGAGATATCAGCTGAATCCCTCTCTGGCACTCAAGGCGAGGGGGACTACCGGCACACTTGGCGATTCGGCCCAAGGGGGTATCGTTTACACAGCCGACGGAAGGCGGGTCTATCTTGAGAAACGCGTCGATGAAGGGCAGGTAGGTCGCGTATCATCGACTGTCATCGGAACCGAGACTCCTTTGGGTCCATCGAGCAAGTTTTACTCCGAATATCAGTGGGAACGATCGGGACAGGGTGATGTCGGCCGATCCGTCACGGGTGCGCAAAGAGCCTGGGACCTAAGCCCCGGCATAAAACTCCGGCTTGCCGGTGAATACACGACGATCGTTGCCGATCCGAGCAATTCGAACCGCTACACGATAGCTGCCGGATTGTCGTACGAGAACCCGAAGGGTATAAAATTCTCGACTCAGCAGGAGATTAGGCGTGACGAAGGCGATCAGGAGCGCAGTCAGTTTGTCACATCCAATTACCTTGAGGTGCGGATGACACCGGATTTCACTTTTCTTGGCAAGTACCGTTACAGTCAGACCGACGATAAGAGCCTGGATCAGGTGGAAGCAGAATTTGAAGAACTCAGTGTAGGTTTAGCATACCGGCCGGTCAAACACGATCGGTTCAATGCACTTGCCCGATACACCCGCTTAACGGAGCAGGCGCCGCTGGATCAGGACGACACGAACATTCTTGAAACAAGGAAGGATGTGGCTTCCATTGATTGGTCATTCGATTTCAACAAATATGTTGAGTGGGTTGAAAAGGCGGCCTACAAGGTCAAAGTCACCGAGACAAACGACGGGGATTCCGTCACCACTCACACCTATTTGCTGTTGAATCGCTTGAACCTTAACCTCTACAAATACTTTGACCTGGGGCTCGAATACCGCATCCTTTCCCAGGATGAAGCAGACGATATGCGTCAGGGTTGGCTCACCGAACTGATGTGGAATGCCAATAAATATGCCCGCGTTGGGATCGGTTACAATTTCACCGACTTTTCCGACAATGAGTTCTCGGAAAACGACTATTCGGTGCACGGCTGGTTTTTCAGGATCCAGGGCAAATACTAGGATCTGCATGTAACACCGGGAGTTGTGTAGAGGCTTTAGATAATGGGATTACCGATTAAACTCTTCCGAACGTTGTACTCAAAACTGCGGGGAAACATACTCGAAGTGGGCCTCGTTCTGGTTTTCTTCCTTATTTTTCTCGGCGTCGTTCACTTTATTTTTCCAGAGGGCACAGGTCTAAGAGGTTGGGTAAAAGGCGGAGGTGTCGACAGCACCCGGAACGGCAATCTGGGACGGCTGGAGCGTGAACTTCTTCTGGCCCGGGGTAGTGAGGAATCTCTGTTGTCGGACACGGAAACCATTACAGCCATTTTGACCGAATACCGGAAAACGGTGAAGCACAAGAGAGCCAATAACCTGGCCTGGAGACCTGTAGAATTGGAGTTGCCTCTTTATGATCACGATGCCGTTCAGACGTTTCGGGATTCGTCGGCAGTGATAACCTTTGATTCAGAGAATTATCTCGAAATGGGGGAAAAGTCACTGGTGATCATCAAGAGCCTGGAACACGATCCCATCTTTCGGGAAAAAAGGTCATTTCTGGTCGTTGTAGATGGTGAGTTCACCGGCAAGATCAGTGGTGCAGCTGACAGTTCCGTTCAATTGGAACTCACCACGCCGACGGCCGTAGCACGGATTAGCTCGGATGAGGGTTCAGGCAAGGATACAGAATTTAAAATTAAGGTAAATCCGGATAATTCGTCATCCATTGCGGTCTTCAATGGCAAGGCGGAAATCGAGGCCCAGGGACAGCGTATTATTCTTGGATCCAACCAATCGACTAATGTGGGTGCCAATGGGGCTCCCTCCGCCCCCCGTTCATTGCCAGATCCTGCGATACTGGCCGCGCCGAGAGATTCGGCCGTCTTCTATTACAGGGATCTGCCTCCCCGGGTGCAGTTCCGTTGGCAAGCTGTTGAAGAAGCAGAGAAATATCATTTCACAGTTGCCCGCGACGCGGAATTTCATGATATCATAGTAAGCGAAAGGATTTCCCGCCCAAAATTCGTACATGGGAACCTGAAATCAGGCACTTATTTCTGGCGTGTTCGAACCAGTAATGGTGCTTTTGAAGGACCTTTCAGTGGCACGCGACATTTCCGGGTTGTGGAGGACAGACAGGCGCCCAGGCTTCAGGTTGAATTTCCGCCCCCTGTCTTGCAGGGCGGGGCGTGCGTCTTAACAGGGAGTACCGACCCGGGCACCAGCATTTACGTCATGGGGCAGAAAATCGCTGTCAGCAGATCGGGGACGTTTAAGCACAAGCTCGAACTCGAGGCAGGCATCAACGTGATTGTCGTGGAAGCTCTGGATCTTGCCGGAAACACTTCGTATAAGTCGCAGCTTGTAAACAGCAAGTTGTAGCTGACATTGTAATGACTATGAAGCAGATGCGAACACCGATCAGATTGAAGATACTGATAATTCTCCTGGGCGTTATCACGACCGTCGTCAGTATCATCACGTTTACCATGGCAAATCTGTTTCACACGGACAAAACCGCCTACATTCGCGATCTCACTTCAGTCATTGCTCGGCACACGGCAGAGGAGACAAATTCCCTTCTCCTGGGTTACAAGGAACGCCTGGGAGTATTTGCAGCAGTGATGCATGACAACCAGCTTTCCCAAAAACAGAAAATCGGGCTTGTCAGGAAGCTTTTCGAAGAGTTCCGGGAATTCGTGATGATCACCCTTTATGCCGACGGGGTTGAGGTGGCAACGGTCTACGACGCCTACAGTCTTAACCGTATAGGTTTGACCAAGGAGGAATTGCTCGCCCACCGCAAGGATCATCCACTGCCCTTTGACTTGATCGAGGCAGGAGAAATTTTTATAGAAAACTCCACCGTTTCAGAAAAATTGCCATGTCTGTCGTTGGGTATTTCCCAAAAACCGGAAGAAGCCGAGGAATCCCTGGTGGCTGTGGCCGTCATTCGTCTCGACAATCTGCTGCATATCGCCAGCCGTTCCAGATCCTCCGAGATATTTTTGATCGACTCCGAAGGAACCTATCTTTCCCACAGTGATTTGGGACGGGTGGCAATGAAAAAGAAAGTTGACTGGCTCCCAAATCTCGGTGAAATTGTGAAGGGTGCGTATATTGGCACAACGTTGGAATATTCTCATGAAGGAAGGGAGTTTGTTGGCGGATTTGCGGTGCTGGAAATGGGGAAACTTCTGGCGTGCGTCCAGATTCCCAAGAGTGCTGCCTACATCACAGCCCGGGCCTTGCTGAGAAACTTGATTGGCGTCTCTCTGGCTTTGCTCGCAGTATCTGCCGTTTTAAGTCTGTTTTGGTCAAGACGGATCACCAAACCGATTGAACGGCTCTGCCTGGCCACACGAGAGGTGGGTCAGGGGCAATTCGACGTTCAGGTTGAGCGCACTTCACAGGACGAAATTGGCGATCTGGCTGAGTCATTCAACCAGATGGCCTCGGAACTCGATGTCCGGGAGAAAGTATTAAAGGAAACCCAGGGCGCCCTGGTGCAGTCAGAAAAGATGTCAGCCTTCGGGCAATTGAGTGCCGGTATCGCCCATGAGATAAAGAATCCTCTTGCCGGTATCCTCGGATTCGCGCAGCTGTCATTAAGAAAAGTGGATGTGAACAACCCCCTTCACAAGAACCTTACGATTATTGAAAAAGAGACGAAGCGTTGTAAGAACATCATAGCGAACTTGCTCAAGTTCTCCAGGCAGGACAAAGTCGCCCTGTGCCGGACAGACATTACCCAGGTTGTGCAGGATGCTGTGACCATTGTGGACCATCAACTCGGCATTCACCAGGTGCGGATAGAAAGCGACCTTGAATCTTCACTTCCGGAAATTATGGCCAATGGAAATCAGATCCAGCAGGTTCTGATGAACCTCTTTATTAATGCGCAGCAGGCAATGGAAGGAAAGCCTGGTTTGGTAAGGATCTCCACGCGCCGGCTGGACTCGGAATGCATACAGATCCGTTTAGAGGACGACGGCCCCGGTATTCCTGCGGAAATACAGTCTCACATATTTGAACCGTTTTACACCACGAAACCCGCTGGAACAGGCACGGGGTTGGGGTTGTCTGTAACCTATGGGATTATAAAGGACCACAAAGGTACCATCGAAGTTGAGAGTGAGCCGGGACAGGGGGCAACATTTATCATTACCTTGCCAATTACAGCAGACCTTCAGGAGGAGGCGCTGCCGAGAGAAGCCAGGATATCCGAAGCGGAACAAGTCGTGTAACAAAAGAGGTGGAGAATACTTATGGATGACAGCATGCGTGTTCTGGTTGTAGATGACGAGGAGAGCGTGCGCAGCGTGCTCGTTCAGATTCTCAAGGAGGAAGGTTACGATGTGGCAGAAGCATGTTCAGGTGAGCAGGGCCTGAAAGTTTTCCGTGAAAGGCCCTTCCCGCTGGTCATAACCGACATTGTGATGAGTGGAATGTCCGGCATCCAGCTTCTCGCTGAGATCAAGCAGATCCGATCCGAAACAGAGGTCATTATTGTTACGAGCTTCGCCTCAATGGAGACAACGATTATGGCCATAAGGGGAGGCGCTTATGACTATCTGATAAAAACTTTTGAAGACCTCGACTTGATCTCGGATGTTGTGAAGCGAGCAGCGGAAAAGATAAGGCTGATTGAAGAGAATCGAAACCTCATCGAGCGGCTTAAAGAGAAAAACGAAAGAATCAAACTGGAAAACAATGCACTAAGACAAATGAATACGAAGGACGAGGTCACAAAGCTATACAATAATGGCTTTTTTCAAGACGTCCTTGCAATGGAACTGCACAGATCAAAGCAATGTGACAGATGTTTCTCGATCGTCGTAATACAGGTTACCTCTCTTGGCTCATATGTGCAATCCTATGGGGAGAATGCCATCGGACAGCATTTGCAATCGA
>CAYUBU010000210.1:0-3186 GCA_964443105.1 uncultured Nitrospirota bacterium | reverse complement strand
TTTTGCCATGGCCGCAAAGGCCCGGCATTCGTCGCAGATATTGAGATGGGCTTCCAGGACTTCCCTTGCCCCACCCTCCATCCGGCCGTCTAAATAGTCGGTGAGAATCTGTTCTCTCAGGTCGCTACATTTCATGCTCTGCCACCTCCTTGCTCAGGGCCAGTAGCCGCTCCCTGCCCCGCTTCAGGCGAGAGCGTACGGTGTTGATGTTGGTCTCCAGGGTTTCGGCAATTTCCTCGTAGCTCAGCCCCTCCAGGTCTCTCAGCACCAGGCAGACCCGCTGGTCAGGATTCAGGGCTGCCAGGAGAGAGGAGACCACCTTCTCCCGGTGGGCCTGGTCGATGTGCTCATTCATGGGGTCCACCGCCAGGCGCCACTCCATGGCGTCGTCGAACACCACGGCCCGCTCCGCCTCCTTCGATCTTTTCTTCGCATGGTTGATGGCTCTGTTCACGGCGATCCTGTATATCCATGTTTTAAAGGACGACTTGAAAGCAAATGTCTCGAGCTTTCGGTAGACCGTGAGAAAGACATCCTGGGCCACCTCCTCGGCCGCGCCGGCGTCGTTAACCACCCGAAGCGCGACATTGTAGACGAAACCCGAATAGGCCCGGTAGATCTTCTCAAAAGATTCCACGTCCCCATCGGCCGCCTCGGCGATGATCTCTTTGGCCAACTCCGTCATCCCGCCCCCTTCTGCCTACTTAGACAGAGTAAACACCAGAAAAGTTCCTTGCCGCAATTCTTATTCGAGATCGGTGCCAGGTTAATTCCTTTGATGTTGGTAAAACCCTCCGTCGATCGACCCACAGGCGCCTCTGGTGGGGATACACTCCCTGGTTTCAGGCTGATTATGTGGCCTTCTCCCTAAAATAAGAAACATAGGCCCCTTAAGTGGTGAACATGCCCACACTTGTGGTGTGAAAGCGTCGGTGCCTCATCAGGGCAAACTTAACCGCACACCTTTTCGCCGTTAATTCGCTTACCGAGTCCCAAAAGATTGCCACTGCATCGTTTGCCTGGCGTTATTCTGAATCGCTATATGGCAGAGATATTGACTAAAGTGGGAATTTTAGCCATAACTTTTGCCAATAGTGGCCACAACATCCCTATTTGTGTTGCAAAACAATCTATATGTGGGGAATTTATGTGCTTCCGCGCTTCTGTAGCGCCTCCGCCAAGACCTGCATATTTTGCCTGGCACCTTTTTTCCCTTTTTTATTCTTCGTCGTCATCGAGCATCCGGTATTTGCTTTTTTCCGGATCGTCGTACTGGCCGCTTTTGACGGCCCAGAGAAAGAAGAGCCACGCCGCTATTCCGGCACAGAGGCTGAGGACGATTAATAGGAGGGTGCTCCACATAGCTTGCCCCGCTGCTTTGCAAGTTTCGATATTGTGCTCCGGCAAAACAACGCCGGTTGCCGTTCCTTATTCCACGGGCCCCAGAAATACCCCGGATGTTCTCCTGCGATTGGGGAGTCAGCCACCTCGCAGGCGCAGGGAGTTTGCCACCACCGTGAGTGAACTCAACACCATGGCCCCGGCCGAAACGATGGGATGGAGTCTTCCGGCCATGGCCAACGGGATGGCCACCACATTGTAGGCGAAGGCCCAGAAGAGGTTCTGGCGGACCACCGTCATGGTCTTTCTGGCCAGCCCGATCCCCTCGGGAACGAGGTTCAGGTCGCTTCGCATCAACACCATATCGGCCGATTCCAGGGCAATATCGGTGGCCCTCCCCATGGCCACCCCCACATCGGCCTGGGCGAGGGCGGGGGCATCGTTGACCCCGTCGCCCACCATGGCGACCGATTTCCCCATCTTCTGTTGCATCGTTTCAATAACGGCAGCCTTTTCCACGGGCGAGACCTGGGAGAAGACCCGGTCGATGGCCACTTCCCGGGCGACGGCGTCCGCCGTCGCGCCGTGGTCCCCGGTCAACATGACGACCTCAATACCCTGATACTTGAGCCGCTCCACCGCCTCGGCCGCTTCATCCCGGACCTGGTCTGCCACGGTCAGAACGCCGGCGAGGCTGCCGTCGTAGGCCAGGTAGACCACGGCGGCACCGGCGCTGTCGGTCTGGTCGTCGGCATGGCCGATGGATATGCCGTGGGATTGAAGAAAGGGTCGATTCCCCACAAGGGCTTGCTTGCCCTGAATGATCCCCTGGATGCCCTGCCCCGGTGTCGCGAGAAACCCGTCGACTTCGTAGAGTGTCTGATCACCGGCGGCGGCAACGATGGCCTGTCCCACGGCGTGCTCCGACAAACGCTCCAGGGAAGCAGCCAGCCTCAGCGCCTCGGCATCGGTGATGCCGATTCCCCGGAACCCGAGGAGCCGCGCTTCCCCCCGGGTAATGGTCCCGGTCTTGTCGAGGGCCACGATCCTGGTTTTCCCGAAAGATTCGATCACATCTCCCCCTTTGATGAGGATCCCCCTGGACGTCCCCGCCGTGGTCCCCATGAGAATGGCCAGGGGGGTGGCAAGACCGAGGGCGCAGGGACAGGCAATCACAAGAACGGCGACACCATGCATGACCGCGTCGGTTGCACCGGCGCCCCGGGCCACCCAGAAGAAAAGGGTCACCAGGCTCAGAAGGAGGACCGCCGGCACGAAGCGTCCAACGAGCCGGTCGGCAACTCGCTGCACCGGAGCCCGGCGAACCTGGGCCGATTCGACGGCCTTGATGATGTTCGCCAGGACCGTATTTGTTCCTTTGCGGGTCACCTTGAAGATAAAGTTGCCATAGAGATTCTGCGTCCCGGCGAAGACCTCCGCCCCGGCTTCCTTCGGCACCGCTCTCGACTCGCCGGTGAGCATGGACTCGTCGGTTTCCGATCCGCCGTGAACCACAATACCGTCCAGGGGGATTCTTTCGCCGGGGCGTACCTCGACCAAGGCCTTGACCCCAAGCGCCTCAACGGGGACCATCTCCCGCTCCCAGGCAGCCCAATCCTCCAAATCGGCGGACTCCGGCGGGCGACGTACAACCCGGGCTTCAGGAGGGCTGAGGGAAAAGAGCCGGGTGATGGCCCGGGACGCGCTCCGTTTGGCGCCGAACTCCAGGTACCGGCCGAGGAGAATCAGGGTAATGATCATGGCCGCCGTATCGAAATAGACTTCGCCGCCCCGGCTGATCTGGTAGACGCTGTAAAAGTAGGCGGCGCTCGCCCCGACGGCCAC
>CAYUBU010000209.1:0-3198 GCA_964443105.1 uncultured Nitrospirota bacterium | reverse complement strand
CATTGCATCATCCTCAGTAAACGCATCACCCGTGGAGGACAGTCAATCTGCCCCATGAGTATCAGCTGCGGTAAGGGGTAAGGGTGCCAAACAGGCCTGCCTGGCACCCTTACCCCTTAACCGGGAACATCCGCGAGGGAGAACCGGACTTGAATCAGCGATCCCTCGTTGAGTCCGGATTCAATCGTCACGGTGGCATCGATGAGGTCGGCCCTTTCCTTTATTCCGCCCATGCCGAGGCCTGCAGAGTCGTCGAGGGATTCG
This sequence comes from uncultured Nitrospirota bacterium, assembly GCA_964443105.1. Taxonomy (GTDB): domain Bacteria; phylum CG2-30-53-67; class CG2-30-53-67; order CG2-30-53-67; family CG2-30-53-67; genus CAYUBU01. The sequence goes on along the minus strand of CAYUBU010000209.1, from coordinate 2,934 downwards.
GTGTCAAAACCCTGGCCGTCATCCTGAATGGATAAGCGCATTTCGCTGTTGTCGGCGACCAGGGAGACGACGGCACGGGATGCATTGGCATGTCGGGCAACATTGGTCAAGGCTTCCTGGGTGATACGGTAAACGGACATTGCCATCGCGTCATCGAGGTCAGGCACATTGTGATGCCTGAAAGTACAGGGAATCTCCAGACGTTGCTCAAAATCATCCACCAGCCATTCCAGTGCCGGGATCAGCCCCAGATGGTCCAGAACGCCGGGACGCAAACGGACGGCCATATTGCGGACTTCATCAATGGTTTTATCGATGAGCTCACTCATGGCCCGGGCCCGCTCGGCAGCCTCGATTTCCCGGGAGCCCAGTCTTTTTTCCAGCCATTTTGCTTCCAATTTCAGCGCCGTGAGAACCTGCCCTAATTCATCATGGAGTTCTCGGGCGATGGTCGCCCGTTCCGTCTCCTGGCTGGTCAATATCCTGTTTGACATCTGACGCAGTTTATTCTGAGCTGTTTTCAGATCGGTAATGTCGGTGGATATGCCGCCCAATCCAACGATGTTCTGATCGTCGTCAAATAAAGGAAACTTAACGGAAATGTAGACATGAAGCCCGTCGCTGAGGAAAACCTTTTCTTCGACTTGCAGTGGTGTCTTGTTCTCCATGACCTGCCTGTCATTCAGTTCAAATTGTTTTGCCGTTTCCTGGTCAAAGATCTCTCTATCCTTTTTGCCCCGTACCTGGTCCAAGGGGATATCAAAAAGCTTTTCGAAGCGGGAATTAACAAGCAGATATCGGCCTTCCGTATCTTTGAGGTAGATAATAGCCGGCGTATACTTGAGAATATTGGATATCTCCCGGGTGCGTTCCCGCACCTGGCGTTCAAGATCCCGGGAATGATGGCTTAGCTCTTCCGTGGCTCGTTTGAGCTTCTGCTCAACCCGTTTCAGCTCGGTCACGTCTACCAGAATGGAGAGAGACCGAAGAATCTTCCCGCTGGCATCGTGTTCCGCAATGGAGGACAAAAGAACCTCAATAATCTCGCCCTCTTTCTTGACAAACTCATAGGCCACGTCCTTGCAGAAGCCGGTCCGGAGAAATTGTGGAATCATGACCTCTTCGGCCAGTGCCTTGGATTTGGGGGTCATAAAGTCAGTGACTTTGCGGCCCAGGACCTCCTTTGCACCATAGCCGAGAACCTCGCTCCAGTAGTCACTGACACTGACGATGGTGCCGGCGGGATCGATGGAATGGAGCATGGCCGGGGTATTCAGATAGAGAACCCTGTACCGCTCTTCACTCTCCTTTAGTGCATGCTCGGCCTCTCTCCGATAAATAATCTCAAAATGGGCTTTCCAGTAGAGGTACAAGACCGAACCGATCACCAATAGAAAAAAAACCGATATGAGGGCGCCGGGCGCATGTTGAACGGGGGACATGATGACCGCCCACGGCGACGGCAAAGAACGAAGATAAACGATCCGCCACCCGGGAAAGGTTTCAAGGGGCTGCTCATAGATCCCCATGGCCCGGTTCTGCGAATCCAGCACTCTGTTTGCTTCATCAACACGGTTGAAGCCGAGCCAGCCCCAGGGGCCCTCTCCGAACTGCCTTGATGCGGCAATACTTTGCTTGTCCTGTTCTGAAAGCCTCCATAGGGAGTGCAGCAACCAATCCTTTCGGCTCGAAATAAAAGCAATCCCGTGAGGATCGGTGAGAAGCAGCGCTTCATTACCTGAAATAAAACGGGTAAATTCCTTCTCGCTCTCTTCAACCGAGGCCTTGATGACGGCTACACCCACCGACTGGTGGTTCAGTGAGTCAAGAACGGGAAAACTGTAATAGACCCCGCGAATACCGCTCGCAGTACCGAGTGCCATATAAACGGCCGGCACACCGCGGACCGCTTTTTTAAAATAGGGACGAAAAGCAAAGGACATCCCGACGAAACTGTCAGGCTCCAGACGATTGCTCGATGCGATGGTGGTGCCCTTAAGATCCATCAAATAACAGACATCGGCACCGAGGGTCACCTCAAAGAGATCAAGAATGGCATTGACGCCTGTTCTGTTTTCAGATGTTGGTTCTTGCAAGACTTGCCGGGCTTCAGACAACCCTGCCAATGTTCGAACCGGCTTGAGCTGCTCGGCGAGGAAAAAGGTAAATCGACTCTTGATTTCCGCAACCTTATTACCGGCCTCCTGGTTGGCGTCGCTGATCAGGGCAAGTTTTACATTGGAGTAATAGAGATACCCCCCCAAGGCGGATGAGACAAATGCAAGGGCTGTAAGAACCAGAAGAATTGAACGAAGACGCATGGCAGAAGGCCTTTCGGGAGACTCCCCCATGTTTCAGTGCTCCCGTGCATTGCTGCTTTGCGGGCAATATACCACGCCGGGTCTGAATCTTCCAGACATTTTGCCGGTTCGGTAAGGGGGCGGATCAGAAGGTTATGGGCAGGCGGCCAAGTCAGGCCAGTTTCTCCAAGTCAGCAGGGCTCTCTATCTGGAAGCACTTGTATGCCGCGCCCCGGGGCAGAATCCGCTTCATCATGCCGGTGAGCACTTTCTTCGGGCCCACTTCGATAAAGGTGTCGACGCCCCTGTCCAGGAGTGCAAGTATGATTTCGTACCACCGAACCATGGAAACGATCTGTCTTGCCATGATGGAACGAATGGCCTCGGGATCGCCTTCTGCTTGTGCCGTGACATTGAAAAGGATGGGGCGGGTCGGCTTCGCAAAAGGGATGGTTGCCATAAAACGCTCAAAGTCGGCAACGGCGCCCGCCATGAGCGGGCTGTGATTGGCGATGCTCACATTCAAGGGAATGGCTTTGCCGCCTCGCTCTTCGGCAATTTTCGAGGCGGTTTTCACCTTTTCTCTTGTCCCGGAGATAACGATCTGTTTCTCCTGGTTGTGGTTCCCGATGCT
>CAYUBU010000208.1:0-8555 GCA_964443105.1 uncultured Nitrospirota bacterium | reverse complement strand
GTTCTCCGCGTCCACCAGCCGGGTCACGGCGGCCTTGTCTTTCAAACTCAAGCCGTCGGTCGTCCGGACAACGAGAAGACCGTTCCCGCCGATCCCCACATTCCCTGTGTCCATGTAGGGTTTGATAGAGCCTGCGCGGTCCGCGATCGTTCCCTTGAGGGCCCGTATGGCCGGGGTGGTGACATTGATGTCTGCCTCCTGAGCGTGGGCCGTTGAGGGGCCGATGATGAACCCGGCAACCCTGTTCCAATAGTTCAGGAGTCCTTGTTTCTCCTGCTTATCAGGAACCGGCTGTGCCCCCTTGTCGCCCCAGGTCTCTTGCACAATCTGGTCCGCGGCCTTTTCAACAGCCGCCGCAGGAAAGTAGATGTTGATGGTGACGCAGGCGACCAGGATGAAAAGGAGAAAGGGAATGACACTGTAAGTCTTCATTTTCGTCTGCATGGCGACCTCCTCGGGCATTGAGACAAAGATAAACTTTCCATACCGTCATTCATGACTCTTCCGATATAGTTAGTGTCCATCCGGAAACGCTTCGCCTCCGGATGGTTACAATAAATTGTTTCCAATTCGGAAACTGCCAATTTTGCGAAAGGTCAAGGAGATCAAGGAATTACGCGGAGACGCACTTGAGTACGTCGCACAAGTAATTCCGCAGATCGACGCAGAGATTTCGCAAAAGGGGCATTTCCGGATGGAAACTAGTTATGGTTCCGGAACGCCTTTACAACCAATTTGACTCCCTCTGGCCAACGAATATTCAATCATCACCGGGTTTCCGCGCTCCCTGCCGTCTCAAGTCTCTTCAGCCGCTCCAACATCTGCTTGAAGGAGATATTCTGGGTGTAGTTGATGACATTGACTTTGGGGGGCAGCAGGCTCCCCACAACCAGGTACTCCCGGTCCCCGATGACCTCGATTCCCCGCACCTGAAAATTGTCATTTCTCAGACGGCTCTTAAAACCCATCTTACTGTAGCGGTACTCTTTGAAAAGACTGTAGATCCCTCTCCCGAAAAGCGACGGTGTTGCGCCGGATCCGAGAATGGTAATCTTCTCCAGCGCCTGGACGCTGATTCTCTGCTCCACGCCCTTCCTCTTCACTGTCTCCAAAAGGCCTTCAAAGGCCGCCGGCTGGCCGTTGACGACCTCAAGATCCTTAACATACCCCTGCAGTATACCGGAAATATGGCCAAATTCAAACGTGTCTGTCAGTTGGCTCAGGTCAATCGCCTCGATTTCTATTGAAGATTTGACCGAGGCGGCAGGACTGAATATGTTGTCCACCGATATTTCCCCAATCCGCATTTCTCCCCCGAAAAGGGAGAGCCGAATTTCACCCTCTGTCGAGAGCCGCCTTCCCTCAAATCTGGCTCTGGGAATCACCCCTGACAGGACACCGTTGAATCGGGGCATGCCGAGGGCGGCGCTCAACCGGGCCAGGTCGAATTGCTCCGGAATGATCGACAGGGTCAGTTTCCGGTTGGGGTAAGGGAGGTTCTCGTAGAGAATATCTTTCAGGATCATGCGGCCCCCCAGGAGGGGGATGGAAAGATCGTCCCGAATGACCAGCGCGTTCTGCCACAGGGCGGGGGCGATCCGGACATTTTCCACCGCCACGCCGTGGAGGGAGAAATTCGCAAGTGTCAAGGCACCAAAATCTTCGGGGTAGGAGAGGCCGCCGTTTGCGGGGTACGACACTTGAACCGGCAGGTCCAGGGTCAATCCTGTCAGGGTTAGATCGAGATCCCGACTCGTCACGTTCATACCCTTTACCCCGATCCTTCCGGCAGCTTGAAAACGGTCGGGCGTCCCCCGCAAGACCAGAAGCGCCGAACCGGAACCCGCCATCTCAAGCTCTGACAGGAAGGGGAGACTCTCCTGAAAGGTTTCTCGGATAAACAAGTCGTAGGCCCCTTTGTTCGAGAAATCCTCCACCCGGAGTTCCGATTCGAATACGGGGGTTCCGGTCAGATCATGGATCTTTCCGGTGAGGGATAAACGCCCCAGATCGGCCATGCTGAGGCGGCCGTGAGAAAGGGAGAGAACATCCCCGGTTCCATCATAGCGGCTGGCAAGGGAAAGGTGGATGGTTTTTTGGGAGAAGTCTCCGTAGAAACGCCCCCAGAGTAGTTCAAAGCCCGTTGCCAGGCCGTCAAGTTTCAACTCGACTTCGTTCCGGGCGGGGAGAACGTTGAAACGGCCGGTGAGACTGACGGCCGCCCCTTCGGCGGCCCTCGTGGCGTCGGGGAATGCAAAGCCCCCCTCGGTCACGGTCATTTCCACATTTCCGTTAATCAGGGGGGAAGCCCCGGTCAGCGCTGCCGCGAAACGGGAACGAAAACTTCCCTTCCCTTTAAGCTGCAATTGATTCAATGGGGGCAGATAGCGGCCATACCTTTGTCCCAGTGTCTCCACATTGAGTTTTTCTGCGTTGATTTGACCAACGACGGTTCGCCCGTCTTTCCAATCAAAGTAAAGAGTGCCAGCCACGCCCTTTAAGCCGGCTGTATCCAGAGAGAACCCTTCCAGGGCCAGTCGGCCCTCGTCGGGGTCGTTGCGCAGGTCCCCTTGCAGCATGACAGCTTCTTCCCTGTGTTTGCTGCCTTTGTTTTTACCCAGGGAGGCAGCCGCGGCTTCCAGCCGGATGCTCGGGGATTCCACCCGGGCGCCTTCAATTCTAGCCCGGGGCACATGAAGTGCGCCTTTCGATAGAGTGAGATCCATGCCGCCGGAACCGCCGAGAGGCAGAACAACATGGTTACCCCGCAATACAGCATCCTCAAGGGTATAGGCACCCTTTTCGAAGGCCACCGGCAGGCGGGCCTGGAAAGGGGTCAGGCGGACACCGGCAAGGTTGAGGCCTTTTCCCTGGAGGTCGATGAGAGCCTTGATTTTCGGTGTATGAAGATGCCCTTGAATCTGAAGGTCGGCGCTTCCCGAGCCGTCTATTTCGAGCCAGTCGGGCCAGGCCGTTGTCAGTTCTGAAAGTCCGGCTGCCGCCTGGGTGACGGAAATGTCCTTTCCCTGAAAGAGAAGGTCCAGAGCGGGGTCGCCGGAAGAGACCCCGGTGAATGTGCCCGTCAAGGTGCCCGATGCCCCCTCTCCGAGTCGGACCGTCCATGGGTTGAACTTCACCCTGTCGGTCTTCGGCGCATAGCTTCCCCGGGAGGATAGATGCAGAGGGGTCGTTGCGAGGTCCAGGCGGCCCGATGCCAGGGAGAAGCCAAGATCTTTGATGACATGGGTCGTCTCCCAGGTAATTTCCGAGTTCCGGGAACCCTGCATGTGCAGACTCCCCGTCCATAACCCATCCAGTTCCAGAACCTGGGCGGAGAGATTGAGGGGGAGCAGGATAAGCCGGTGTATCGAACCGAGGGAAATATCGGTGGCGGTCCCGTGGAGATCGTAGTGCGTGTGGTCTGAAGGAAAGCTTTCCAGGGATCCCCCCACGTCAAGGGTGCCGAGGACCGGGGATGAGAAAGTACCCTGTTCCACTGTCAGCCGCCCCGCGGTGTCATCGTAGCTGGCCTGCAGGCTAGCCCGGTGCGGTTCTGTCGCCTTCCACTGAGGCGTTGTGATGCGTGCCTCGGCACGCAATTCGCCCGAAAGCAGGTCATCTGACAGGGTGAAAGAGGCGTCCAGTTCCCCTGAGGCCTGTTCAAGAACCGCCAATCTTTCCTCTCCGGAGACGGACACCTTGTCGAAGTCGCCCCGCCCCTGGAACACCTGGCGTCCCGTCTCGGTGGAGGAACCCAGGGTTGCGTTAAATAGCATTCTGATGGCGCCGTGGGGCATGCGGATGGTCAGGTCACCTGCCTTTATGGATGCTTTCCGAAAGGTGAAGGGGATGCGAACCGGCGCGGCCGAAGCATCTTTCGACGGTTTCCCCCGGGCGGTGAGGGTGAGTTTCGGCTCCGTGACGGTAATCGTATCAATCGTTTTGTTGAGCAGTTCCCTCGGCGTGTATGTGATCTCGGCACGAGGAACGACCAGGATGTCGTGCCTTTCTTCTTCATTGACTTCTTCATCTTCTTCTTTGGCGACGTCTTTAACGGTGATGTCGGTGACGATCACCCGGCCGGGCTGCAGCGACACACCGCCGATGGTTATTTCATTTTCCAGGCGGGCGTTCACTATTTTTTCGATCAGCCGGGGGAAAGAGGGGTGCCGGACATAGTAGAGCAGAAAAAAGAACAATGAGACCGCGAGGGCGACGGCGAAGAATAAAATGAATAATAACCGTCGAATCGTCTGTGATCCGCTTTTTTCGGAGGATGCCATGGAATGACCGGTCACGGGGGAAAAGGGGGGGCTCCCGATTCCATGCCCTGTTCATCTTACTTGTCCTGAGGGATGAACTTAAGGAAATCCCTCATGGGCAGTCCCTTCAAATAACTTCTCGACGGACGTTTCAGGAAAAATTCTATTTCCCCGTTTTTTCGTTCCACCCAGAAACATTCCCACCGCTCCTGTCCCAACTCGTTCAACAGGGCTTCTACAGCCTCGTTGTCAGAGGCGTCACTGGCGGGGCTGGTCCGGACAATTTGATACTCCCAATCGCCGGCCTTCTGCAGGTCCTCTTGCATCCATTCGGCGATGTCGTCGGGGACGTTGTCGCCGGACCGCTTTGCTTTTTCGTAGAGTTCCCTGGCCTTATCCAAAATCGGAGTCGACTCATGGGAACCGCCTTCGGGAGGATTCCCGCCGGAGCAGCCGACCGCTGACAGACACAACAAAATAAGAAGAAAATGTCCCGTCCCGATTATGCCCCTGGCCTTGGGACTTTCGTACCGCCGGTGATTCATCAGCATACCCGCTGCAGGCAGAAGGCTAGCGAAGCCTTTCAGCCCAGAGTCCGTTTCGGCCGTTGAAGTTCAAAAATCTCCGGTTGGTGATGATGGAGGCTGAAAAATCCTCAACCTCCACCGTTTCCAATGTCTCGCCCGGGGCGTAACGGATTGACCGCCAGGCAGCCATCAGGGCACTGTAGCCGATAATCCGCTTATTGGTGGCGATTACGGCCACGGCGTCCCCGACAGCTTTCCGCTGTACCGACTCTTTCGCAGTGAGTCTAAACTCATCGAAACGGCTGAAGCGGATGTTGGAGGCGATCAGCACGTCGTCTTCGATAAGGAGATAGACGAGTTTTGGTGTATCCAGGTCGGCCGCGGCATCAATGGCTGTCCCCGATACACAGGTCAATGAAAAGAGCACCAATAAAGCAGCGGACCTTAGGCTGGCTTTCTCCCTCGTCATCGCTGAACTCCTATAACTCATAAAGCAAATCCATTTCGACAATAGGCGATAACCGGGATAAACGCAAGCGGGGCAGCAGGGCGCCGGGCAGGCCTGCCTGGCACCCCCACCGGCTGCCCTGGACGACGCCATTCCCTTGTGCTCAGCCGCAAGCGCCGCTGCAGGCGCAGGACTTGCCCTGAGCTTTGTCGAAGGTTTCCCTTCCTTCCTTGAAGGCCAGTCCCGCGATGGCTATGGAGCCGACAGCGTCGATCCCGCCGATCTCCGTGAGTTCGTAACCGACACTGGCAGCCAGCAGGACAATGGAGAGGATCAGGCAGGTTCGGGTACAGTTGGCGTCGCTCAATATGGCGTCCGAGTTGAGGCGGGTCCCGACCCTGACCTTGTAGCGAATGAGGAGCCACATGGTGACAATGGAGACGGCCGAGACCACGATACCCCAGAAAGTTGTTTCCGGCTGGTGGTGATACAGGAGAGAGAGAGAGGCCGTCACCATAAGCCCGAAGGCGAGGAGATAGAAGGCCGTTCCCGTCACTTTCAGGGCCTGCTGTTCAAACCTGTCCCGGTTGTTGGAGCCGTCCTGCCGCAATCTTCGGATCATATGCCAGATGCCCAGGCCTGAGATTACTTCCACAAAAGAATCGAGGCCGAATCCCAGCAGCGCGAGGGTTTCATCTTCGAGTCCGAAGAGAACCGATACGATGCCTTCGCCCACATTGTAGACGACGGTTATGGCAGCAAGAAGTGCGGCAGTGCGGTAGAGGCGGCTGCGGGTTTCGGCAGTATCGATGGCATTGGCTCCATAGAGGAGATGGTTCTCTCTGGGTATCGATCGTCCAGCAGGGTTTGAGTTGTCCAGCCTGAAGACCGGGCCGGCAGGAAATCGCTGCCCCAGCAGGTTACGATGGCAAGAATACACCACTCCATAAGCGAACTCAAGGGGCATCATAGCGGCTGTGGGATAGTCCCCGTTGGCCGACCGGGCAGTGAAGGGGTTTCAATGGATCCGGGCGGGATTAGGTGATTGAATTTATTATCAAAATGACCTATAATTCCGGCCCGTGCCATTCAAGCGGGATTAAATGGAGCAAAATTGCGGTGCCCAAAAACATACAGGTCATGAAATCGACGGGAACGGTTGAGGATTTCAACCTCGCCAAGCTCAAGAGTGCCCTCGTGCGGGCAGGGGCTACGAAAGGCCAGTCACGGGAAATCACCGAGCGCATCGTCCATGATTCAAAACCTTTTACCAGCACCAAAGAGATTTACAGGCTCGCCCTCAAATATCTGCGCAACCTCGATTATACCTCGGGCCTCAGGTTTGCCCTGAAAAAGGCGATTCTCCAGCTCGGTCCGTCGGGATATCCCTTTGAAAAATATTTTGCCGAGATCATGAAGAACTACGGTTACAAAGTCCAGGTCGGGGGGATTCTCAAGGGGAAATGTGTTTCCCACGAGGTGGATGTTTTTGCAACGCGGCCCGATGCGGTGGTTGTGGTTGAATGCAAGTTTCACAACAGCGCCGACCGGTTGTCCGATCTGAAGGTCGCCATGTATGTGGATTCCAGATTCCGTGACCTGCAGCCGGTTATGGCCGACCGGCACCCGGAGAAGGCTTACAGCGGCTGGCTGGTCACCAATACCCACTGCACGCGGGACGCCCTGGCCTATGCCGGCTGCTCGGGATACAAGGTTGTCAGCTGGAAGCACCCGAAGAACGGCAGCCTGAAGAACCTCATCGAGGATCAGCGTCTCTACCCGGTAACCATCATTTCCGGCATCAAGGCGGGACTGGCCCAAAAGCTGATCGATCGGGATGTTATTCTCATGCGGGACCTGGTGGAAATCGATGTATCCCGGCTGCAATCCATGTTGTCCCTTCCCATGAGTAAAGCCGTGGCACTGAAGAAACAGGTCGACGCACTCTGCTGCCGTTGACCCCGGGCGCTGTTAACGAGGCCGGTGGACTCCTTCCCGATGCCCGTGAGATTCGGCGACCCTGTAACCGGTCAGTCCGACAAAGCGATGGGAGATGAATCTTTCTCAATTTTTTCTCACCTTTCCCGGGATGTATATCGTCCAGTCTGTTTTTCACTCGCTGATTGCCGCCATCGTCGTGGAGAGTGCCATCGCAGCCTGGGAGATCGAGAATCCGACCATTCGCCAACGGTTTCGCTTTGCCGTTATTCTTTTACCGGTTCTGTCGTTTCCTCTCTACCAGGCCTTCAACCCCGACAGGGGAAGCATATTTTTCAGGCTGGAAGCCTTCCTCGATACGAACCGATGGCTTTATTTCGAGCTGTGGGGAGGGGTTCCCTTTTACGGTGTTTTTCTGACCGTCCTTTTCGTGACCGCCGTGGTATTTTTCTTCCAGGAATTCATGCCCATACTCCGCCACAGTTTCACTTCAGGACAGTCTAAGGGGACCCCCAAAAAGGTTGAGGAGGGGACGGCCTTAAGCGACGCCATGGCTTCGCTGCCCGGGGAGAAGCCGGCATTCTTCTGTGTGGAAGATGAAGACATCCTGCTCTATTCCACAACCGGAAACAACGGGGCCATTTTTGTTTCCACCGGTCTCATCGACACCCTTGACCGGGATCAGCTCGCGGCGGCCCTGGCCCATGAGGTGGCTCATATCCGGAGAAGCAAGCGGCCCTCCCTGCTGCTCATTTTTATGCTGAGGGTACTCATGTTCTTCAATCCGGTGGTGTTGGTGGAGTTCCGAAAAATCGTCCACGGTGAAGAGAAGATTTGTGACGACATGGCTGTCTCTTTTACGGGCAAGCCCCAGGTGCTGGCGGAAACACTGAGGCAGCTTTTCCACCGGACCGAAGACGAAGAGGTGCGGCCTCTTCATACGGAAAAACTGGCCAATCTTCGGGCGGCTGTGGAGGAATACAGCCACAATATGCATATTGAAAGCAGGATTGAACGTCTGGAACGGGGCGTCTACCAACGAACCGGCGGGCAAGGGATTAAATACGGCATCACCCTTGCGGTTATCGTGGTGATCAGTTATTTCGTCGTCTGAAGCGCTGTGAGGATATTTCGATGCGGGAACACATGACTCACTTGATGGTCTTCGGGCTGGCCGTCGCCATTCTCCTGGGTGCCTTAAAGTTTTTCAACTGGCTCCCTGGCGCCCTGCAGGAAGGGGCCCTGAGGCGGTATGCCAGTATTGAAGAGGTCCGGTCGATTCAGAAGGACCGCAAGATCCACGTCCCGGCCTATTTCCCCCAGAGTTTCAAGTGGCCTCCCTCGACGATCCTGGCTCAGAACAGACCATTCAGCGCGGTG
>CAYUBU010000207.1:0-4179 GCA_964443105.1 uncultured Nitrospirota bacterium | reverse complement strand
GTATTGATTGCCGACGATCACCACCTTGTACGGGCCGGGTTGTGCCGGGTCATTGAAGAAACTGGCGAGATATCGGTCATCGCCGAGGCCGAGGACGGCCGTGAAGCCATTCGAAAGATAAGGGAAAAGAAGCCCGACGTGGCAGTCATTGATATCTCCATGCCCGGGATGGACGGCCTGGAAGTCATTGAAAAACTGAACGACTTATACAACGATCTGCCGGTCATCGTCCTCACCATGTTTGAGGAAGACCAATATGTCATCCGCGCGATCCAGGCAGGCGCCAGAGGTTACATCACCAAAAAATCGGCTCCCGAGCATCTGGTTGCAGCCATTAAAAAAGTCTGCGCAGGCGGCAGGTATCTCACCCAGACGGCGGCAGAAGCGCTGGCCGTCCATACGGCTGGAGTACAAAAAGGCGATCGTACGCTGCTGGATGGCTTGTCCAAGAGGGAAATCCAGGTTCTGCGGCGGCTCGCCATGGGTCAGACGAACAAGGAGATCGCCGACGCTTACAATATCAGTGTCAAGACCGTTGATACCTACCGGCTTCGTCTTCTTAAGAAGCTGAATTTACGCAATAACGCCGACCTCTCACGATTTGCCATCCAACATGATCTTGTCAAAATATGACGGGGGGCACAGGCGAAAACCTGCCTCTAATTCTCAATTCATACAAGGAGGATTACCTCAGATGGTGTAGGGTCTCCAAGCCTTTTGCACTTTTAAGTCAGAACGGTAGAATGGCCCTCCTTTGATATATCTGTAAGAAATCTTCTTACACGAGAATCAGAATTATTCGACTATCGTACCGAAATTCCATCCATTATAGTTTGCCCCATTCCAACCATTAAATAGATAACCACTCCCCTTCCGGAAGGGCCTGGGGTGAAGTCTCTCAGCCCATATGACGGGTATAAGCCACGGTGAATTAAAGGAGACCAACATGGCACAGATCATGAAAACATTTGACGGCAATACCGCCGCGGCCTATGTGGCCTATGCCATGAGTGACGTGGCTGCCGTCTACCCCATCACACCGTCGACGCCCATGGGAGAGATTTCAGACGAGTGGGCAGCCAACGGCCGTAAGAATATTTTCGGACAGAGTATGCGTGTCAGTGTCCTTCAATCTGAAGCCGGAGCCGCGGGAGCGGTTCATGGGTCTCTTGCAGCGGGTGCCTTGACCACCACCTTTACGGCATCCCAGGGTCTGCTGCTCATGATTCCCAACATGTATAAAATGGCCGGTGAACTTCTGCCCGGCGTTTTCCACGTATCCGCTCGGGCCCTCGCCAGCCACGCCCTTTCTATTTTCGGGGATCATCAGGATGTGATGGCCGTCCGGCAGACCGGTTTTGCCCTGCTGGCTTCGTCGTCGGTGCAGGAAGTCCACGATCTGGCCCTGGTGGCCCATCTTTCTGCCATCGAGGCCAGTGTCCCCTTTCTCCATTTCTTTGACGGCTTTCGCACGTCCCATGAAATTCAGAAGATCGAAGTTGTCGACTACGGCGACATAACAAGTCTGGTCAACTGGGGAGCCATCGCCAAATTTCGCGCCCGGGGCGTCAACCCGGAGCGGCCCGAAGTTCGGGGCACTGCCCAGAACCCCGATGTCTACTATCAGGGAGCTGAGACACGCAATCCTTTTTACGCCAAAACACCGGGCATTGTGGCCGATTCTATGAAAAAGGTGAGTGCCCTCACTGGCCGTCAATACGGACTTTTTGACTACTTCGGAAGCCCCGAAGCCGATCGGGTGGTGATTTCCATGGGTTCCTCCTGCGAGACCCTTGAAGAAGTTGTCAATTATATGGTTGGCAAGGGCGAGCGTGTGGGACTGGTCAAGGTGCGCCTCTATCGTCCCTTCTCACCGGAACATCTTTTTGCGGCGATTCCGAAAACCGCCCGCCGGATTACGGTCATGGACCGAACCAAGGAACACGGCGCCATGGGGGATCCGCTCTATAAGGACGTCTGCACCGCATTCCTGGAGCAGGGCCAGACACCCGCCATCGTCAACGGCCGCTACGGCCTCGGGTCCAAGGAATTCACGCCCAGCATGGCGAAAGCGGTTTTCGACAACATGAAGACAGATGTTCCCAAAAACTATTTTAACGTGGGGATCAACGACGATGTGACCCACAGCTCCCTGGAGGTCGAACATGGCTTTGACGTGGCGCCGGAAGGGACAGTTCAGTGCAAATTCTGGGGACTGGGCGCTGACGGCACTGTCGGGGCCAACAAGAGCGCCATCAAAATCATCGGCGATAATACGGACCTCTATGCCCAGGCCTATTTCGCCTACGATTCCAAAAAATCCGGCGGGGTGACCATGTCCCACCTCCGTTTCGGGAAATCCCCGATTCAGTCGACTTACGAGATCGATGCGGCCGACTACATCGCCTGCCATAACGCCAGCTATGTTAATACCTACAACGTTTTGGAAGGCATTAAAGAAGGGGGGACCTTCCTCCTCAACTCCGACTGGAGCCTCGAGGAGATGGAAACCCACCTTCCTGCGGCCATGCGCCGCACCATCGCCCGGAAGAAACTCAAATTCTACAACATCGATGCCGTCTCCATTGCCGGCGAAGTTGGGCTCGGCGGCAGAATCAACATGATCATGCAGACCGCTTTCTTCAAACTGGCCAATGTGATTCCCGTTGAGGAAGCCATCGGCTATCTCAAGGGCCAGATTAAGAAGATGTTCGGCCAAAAGGGTGACAAGATTGTCAACATGAATGTAGAAGCCGTGGATAGAACACTGGATAAACTGGTGGAGATCAAATACCCGCAGGTCTGGACGGACGCCCCGGACGCCGCCGCCGAGTCAAGAGATGAGCCCGAATTCGTGAAAAGGGTTCTACGCCCTATGGTGGCCCAGCAAGGCAGCAAACTGGCGGTGAGCGAGTTCAGGCCTGACGGCATTTTCCCCGTGGGCACCACCAAATATGAAAAACGGGCCGTGGCCATCGCCGTCCCCGAATGGGTCAAAGAAAACTGCATCCAGTGCAATCAGTGCGCCCTGGTCTGCCCCCATGCAGCCATCCGTCCTTACCTCCTGACCGGGGAGGAAGCCGCCGCGGCGCCCGAAGGGTTCGGAACCGTTAAAGCAACGGGCAAGGAACTTAAGGATTATCAGTTCCATTTGCAGGTTTACAGTCAGGATTGCATGGGCTGCGGCAATTGCGCCGATATCTGCCCGGCCAAGAAACCGGCCCTGGTGATGAAGCCGATCCAATCCCAACTCGACCAGCAGGTGCCCAACCTGGACTTTGTGGAAACCCTGCCCCTCCGGGAGGATGCCCTGAAACGGACCTCTCTCAAGGGGAGCCAGTTTTATCAGCCCCTGCTGGAATTCTCCGGCGCCTGTGCGGGGTGTGGTGAGACCCCCTACGCGAAACTGCTCACCCAACTCTTCGGAGAACGGATGGTCATCGGCAACGCGACCGGCTGTTCCTCCATCTGGGGCGGTTCGGCACCGGCGATTCCATACACCACCAATAAGGAGGGATTCGGTCCGACCTGGGGAAACTCCCTCTTTGAAGATCCGGCGGAATTCACCTACGGCATGCTGCTGGGTCAACTCCAGCTGCGCAGCAGACTTGCCGAATTGGTACCGGAGGCAGCGGGAGCCGACGATGTTCCCCAGGAAGTCAGAGATGCCCTTCAGGGCTGGCTGGACAACATGAAAGACGCCGAAGGTTCCAGAAAATATGGTGACCAGTTGAAGGCCATGCTCCCGGTGCACAAGGATCATAAATTGTTGAGCGAAATCCATGGCTATGAAAAGCTGTTCACCAAGAAGTCGTACTGGGTCTTCCTGGGCGACGGCGCGGCCTATGACATTGCCTTCGGCGGACTGGACCATGTTCTGTCCACCGGCGAGGACATCAATATCATCGTCTATGATACGGAGGTCTACTCCAACACCGGCGGTCAGTCCTCCAAGGCCACGCCTATCGGCTCCATTGCCAAATTCGCGGCTTCCGGCAAAAAGACGTCGAAGAAAGACCTGGGGTCCATGGTCATGAGCTATGGCTATGTCTATGTGGCAAATATTTCCATGGGCGCCAACAAGAATCAAACCCTTAAATCCTTAATTGAAGCGGAGGCCTATGACGGCCCTTCACTGATCATGGCCTATGCGCCCTGTATCAACCACGGTATACGCAA
>CAYUBU010000206.1:0-4885 GCA_964443105.1 uncultured Nitrospirota bacterium | reverse complement strand
TGCAGGCGGCCGCGGCGGCCCGGTTCTGCGCTCTGGGCTATTATGTGGCTGCAGATATGGAGCTTGCAGAAGGTTTCGACTGCTTCGCTGATGTGGCGGGGATACGGCCGGTCTTGAAAGAGCTCAAGAACCGATCCCGGCGGGGGCCCGCCCCCGCCGGGGTTCTCTATTTGCTGGATGAGCAGGATTGGACCCCGACTGAAGCCGTCATCGAAGCCACCGGTAAGGACCCCAATTTCGCGCGCGGGGTTTTGTTGGAGGCCGAAGGTAAGGGGTGGGTGGAAAAGAGAGTCGTGGATAAGGATGAAGACACAGTTCACTGGCGGCTAAAGGATTACAAGTATCCGGCAAGGGACGCCTTTGTCTTGCGCTGCGGTTCCGGTTCCCCGATGAAGGCTTTGGGGGATCTCCAGAGAACCGTCGACTGCTGCCACCGTAGTTATTTGATCCTGGATTACGAAGTGGACCCCGAGTTTCTGGACATGTGTTTCAAGAGTGGGATCGGTTTGATGGTATACGTTCCCAGAAACGGCTATTTCCGGGAAATATTGCCGGCTGAAGAGCGAGAACCCGGAGACAAGAAAGGCTTTATGAGCCTCTCGGAAAAAGTGCTTTTTGAAAACTACATCTTGCGCCTTCAAGAGGAGGGGATTTAGCACTCTATATAGGCTGATTGAGATGCCCCGTAAGAGGTCGGAGATACTGCCTTCATGAATCGAAAACACCCGATTGTCCGTTGTTGGTCGGCGGGTGTGAGTGTTTTTTGCACCTATCAGAGACAGGTATTTATAATCTTGAAGTCAGTGAAATGTAAAACTGCAGAGTCTATTGTGCAGAAACCACAACGGACCACGGACAACATACGACATACACATTGAGTTTTAACTCAATTGAGGTATTAACGTCAGAAAAGGGTGCCCTTTATGATTCCTAAACCGCTAACCATATCCGTTGCCGGCAAAGGCGGGACGGGCAAAACATCTATTACGGCGCTGCTCCTGCGGGCTATTCTGGAAAAGAATACTTTTGACGAGATCCTCGTGGTGGAGGCCGATCCGGCGAGCAATATCCCGGATATTTTAGGGGTCGAGTCAACCACCCCCATCGGGAACGTCCTTGACAGCAGAAAGCGCGCTCTGGGGGGAGAACCGGAGGAGGACCCCCGGGTGCTGAAAGATCAGATCGTAGAAACCATTGAGCACGCGGAGGGCTTCGACTATCTGGTGATGGGGCGGACCTGCGGCACGGGGTGCTACTGCCCCCTCAACGCGACCCTGAGTCGCATCCTTGATGAGACAATCAGGCTCTATGACCTGGTGCTGATCGATTTTGACGCCGGGCTGGAGCACTTCAGCCGCCAAACGGACACCAACAGCGATGTCCTGCTGGTGATAGCGGACCCGAGCCGGATGGGGTTTGAAACCGCCAGGAGGGTAAAGGAACTGGTGGAGGAACTGGGCAACACCTATTTGAGGGAGGGACTTGTCGGGTGCCGTTTCGCCCCGGAAATGGAAGAACGCTTTTATTCAAATGCCGGCAGGATTGATCTGACTCCCCTGGGAATTGTTCCTTTTGACAACCAGCTACTGACACTGAATCTGGAAGGTCAGAATATTTTTCAGTTGGATACCGGCAGCCCGGCTTATCGGGCTGTGCTGGCTCTGTGGGATGTGCTTTTGGAAGAGTTAACCTAAAAAGGAGTCGCTCTGTATTCTTTACCGCCCCTCTTATTCACCTTTCATTCACATGCCTTTCCGGACCTCTATTTTTTCAATTCTCGTTTTCTCCATCAAAAATCTGAGGTGACAAGAAAAGCATGCGAGGAGGCGATGTGACAGGACGGGCAGGACTCAGGAGTTTCAGCCGGGGTATCACGGAGGACGTTCAATGAAGGCGAGGAACACCGTGGAGAAATTTCGTGTCGAATTCAAACCAAACTATATCCCACAGGATGATGAAGAGACGATTTTCAAGGCCGCATTCTCCAGCAAGACCCCGCTGATCATCAAAGGACCGACGGGTTGTGGGAAGACTCGTTTTATAGAATACATGGCCTACAGGCTCGATCTGCCCCTCATTACGGTTTCCTGTCACGAGGACCTGACGGCTGCGGATCTCGTTGGAAGGTTTTTGTTTAAGGATGAGCAGACCGTATGGCAGGACGGCCCGCTAACCCTTGCGGTGCGCCATGGCGGCATCTGTTATCTGGATGAAATCGTCGAAGCGAGGAAAGATACCACGGTCATTATTCACTCACTGACCGATGACCGGAGAATTCTATACATTGAGAAAACGGGCGAGGTGGTCCGGGCACATCCGGATTTCACCATGGTGCTAAGCTATAACCCCGGCTATCAGAGCATTACAAAAAACCTGAAACAGTCCACAAAACAGCGCTTCGCAAGCCTCATTTTTTCTCATCCCCGTGTTGATACCGAGACAAGAATCATACAGACGGAGACGGGTCTGCCGGAGGAGGAGAGCCATAAGCTTGCGGAAATGGGGGGCAAGATTCGGGAGCTTAAGGGTTTCGGCCTCGAGGATGGGGTGAGCACCCGACTGCTGGTATATGTGGGCCGATTGATGAACGTTGGCCTGCCTCCCTGCGAGGCCTGCAACTGCGCCATCAGCCAGACGCTCACCGATGAAGCCGAGCTCATCGATTCAATGAATAACATTGTGAAACTGTACTTCGGCGAACTCATGGTCAAGGAAGAAGATGAACGCAAATCGTGACAGAGACGCATGTCAGATCGAAGACTTACAACCTAGCTCCTCCTCCTTCAAGGGGATGTACGGGAGGTACCGTGAGTTTTTTGATGAATCCATTCAAGGGCTTTTCGATGATGGGTGGCTTGGGCCTGATCGAAAGGAAGTGACGGAGAAGTTCTTTGAGCTCCTGAAATGCTCTCCGTGGGCCTGTTTTGATCTGGTCCGCAAAGAGTTTATTGAAGCCCTGAACCCGCGAACTCTATGGCTCATGGACTTACCGGAGGTTTTTACAGGCGTGATCGACCTGGGCCGGCAATTCGCGGATTTCAATCTCAACTATGGCACCGGTTATTTTAAGATTCTGTGTCAGGGTGGCTTTGGAAGCTCCCCGGAGCAGGTATCCAATTTGATCACCTTTTTGCGCCGGCTGATGCCCGTGAGCTTGGAACTGGCTTTTGCCTTCCTCAAAGGATACCGTCATCTGGTTGACCGACTCGAACCCTCGGAAATAGAGCTTTATATGAAGGAGGGGATTCGAATCTTTGACAAAGACAGGCCCTTTGCACGGTCATTCATGGAAAGCACCACCAAGGGCTCGGAGAGTTTTATCCAATCCCTGACCCGTGAATGCCGTCTGGAAGACATGAAACCTTCGCTGGAGAGACTCTTAAAAGCTCTGGTGGGCTATGAAATAGAGGTTTTGGACCTGGGGACCCTGGATGCGGATGTTTTGATGATACGCAGGCCCGAGATGGTCTGCATGTACCGGTGGCTCTATTTGCCCCCGCGTATTAGACGCTTTGACAATGAAACCCAAAATCGCAACTGGTACCTGCTGATGACGGTGGTTGCCGCCGGCATGCTCTCTGAGAATAGCTTCTGCAAGATCCACGGCCACCCTGAATACATGGCCTGTCAAGATTTGGTGGGCGGGGAACCCCTACATCTGAATCTATTCCAGATCCTTGAATATGTCCGTGTTCTGCGCCGGATCAAAAAGAGATGGCCCGGTGCAAGGAACCTCATTGACTTCAGCCTCAGAACCGAGTTTGAATTGAAACCTCCGGACACTCCCGCGGATCATCTTTTCCATGGGGCGATCATGAGCGATGCTTCCCCAACACCTGCCGTCGATACCATTCAATGCCTGGCAGATCAGTCGGTCAATGCTTTCGATACCGAAACCATGCTTCGCAAGGATTGGGTATCAGGGATCGCCGAGGCGTATCCGGGGCTGGATAAGAGATATTTACGGCGTTTCGGATTTCTTCCCGACTTTATTTTCCCGGCTAAAGCGAGCACACCGCCAGAGGATGATTTGATTGAAGACCTCAAGAAGGCTGTTATCAATAAAAGCAATGATCGTGAGAAAGACGAATATCTGGACTGCTACGGCCCCAGTGGTCATGAAAAGAACGGGGGAGAAGGCGGTACTCAAAGCTGCTTCCTGTACGATGAGTGGAGCCAGTTTGAGAACGTATACCACCGGGATCATTGTTTTCTTTACGAAAGAGACCCGCAGGAAGGGATACCGTGCGCTTTGCCCTTCCACATCAACGAAGAGATCCGCCGGGTGCGTCATGTATTTGAGCTTTTCAAGCCTGAATTGCTCAGACGGGAGAAATACCTTGAGCAGGGCGATATGATCAACCACGATTTACTGGTTGATTATCTGGTGCAATGCCGGAGGGAGCCTTCGCCGAAGGTTAACTTCTATGAGAAATTGAATATCAATCAGCGAGATCTGGCGGTGTTCATCCTCATGGACATCAGCGGTTCCACCAGGGAATTCATTGAACAAAAACGAGTCATAGACATTATTAAACAGGCCACTCTCATCCTCGGCCAGGGCTTGGCTTCCCTTGGAGACCGTTTTTCTATTTGCGGGTTCAGCGGGAATGGCCGGGAGAACTGCGAATTCTTCGTTTACAAGGACTTTGAAGAGGCGTGGGACAGGGATACGATTCAACGTCTTTTATCGGCCAATCCGTTACACACAACCCGAATGGGTGCCGCACTCCGGCATGCCGGTTACCGAATGGCACAGATTGAAGCCAAGACCCGGCTTGTCGTGCTCATCAGCGACGGCAAGCCCAATGACTACGAATATGACCCGGAGACCCGGTATGCCCATTATGATGTTCGCAGGGCCTGTGAAGAAAATGAAAGGCAG
>CAYUBU010000205.1:0-4738 GCA_964443105.1 uncultured Nitrospirota bacterium | reverse complement strand
ACTCGAATGAGTTATCTGCTGGCAGGCCAGCTGCGAGGCAATTGATTTCCCAATGAATTTATTTTCGAGATGTTCAGGCTCTTCATACTTATCCTTCATTAAACTGAGCAAAGTGAAATTCATTTTATCCTCGTCCCGTTCATAAAAGCCCTTTTTTCTCCCTTGTATGATTGGGGCAAGAGCCCGTCAAGATGTTAACCCAAATAGGAGTTGAAGAATATTACCGGGGCACGTTCATTGCGCAACGAAAGCCGAAATCGCCCTCACGGTAACCAAGGTGACCCCAGCTGCGGCATGAAGAGCTCAGGACATCAGGCCGGCTGTCCCAGGAGCCCCCTCGCACTACGTGAGCATTTCCTGAGGAAGGGCCCTGGGGATTCCGGTAAGGGCTCACTTTGTAGTAGCCGTCGTCATACCAGTCTGAGCACCACTCCCAGACGTTTCCTCCCATGTCCTGAAGTCCGTAGGGGCTTGCACCTGCCGGGTGCGTTCCCACCGCTGCCGTTGCTTCTTTCCCCCAGTTACGCCGGAATACTGCCCGCTGAGGGTCTGGCTCCTCATTGCCCCATGGGTATTTCCGCTCGTCGGTACCCCGGGCTGCTTTTTCACGTTCAGCCTCAGTGGGAAGCCGTGCCCCGGCCCATTCACAATAGGTTTTCGCATCTTCCCATGTGACGTATACAGCAGGATGGTCGTTGTGAATTCCCCAATACGGCTCTTGCGCCGGAAGGGGTACCCCCGTTGCGTCGGCAAATTTCTTATACTGACCCCATGTTACCCCTGTCTTGTCCATCATGAACTCCGATACATACACCCGGTGCTCAAGGGGGGACCGCTCTGTATCCCTGTTTCCCATCGGGAACTCACCTTCCGGGATCTTGACGACCACGGCTCCGTCGATTTCCCGACGGTACTCCTCGTACCCCTGGGCATTCTTGCCAAGATGCTTGAGGCGGTACCCTGATAATTTCTGTTCCGGGTCGGGAAGTTTGAGGTCTACCAGAACCGTCCGGTTTGCTATCACGCGCACTATCTTTCCGATTTCATTGCTCGATGTGTCTCGCATCTGCATTTCCCGTAGCCCGACTGGTACGTTTCGGAGGGTCATCTCGCTTTCAGCGGAAATATTTCCTACCACACCGCCATCCAGAAGGATTGCTCCTCCCTCTTTCCCTGACTTCACAAGGATGACACCATAGGATGCAGCCGATTTCGCTCTCTTCGTTCTCAATGCAACTCTCATAAAAACCTCGTGGATGCCCAACGCCTCCCGCTCCATGCTGTTTGCAATAAGGAGGGGAATAATAGTGTTTCCCCGATTCAAAAAGAAGAACGTTCTCTTTTCCACAGACTCGCCATAAACCGGCTTGCCATTCGCTTCAAAGGCTGAGAGCTTTTGGAGGGAAAGCGCGACGTCCAGACGAAGAACCGTGTCTGGGATAAGTCTTGATGGATGGGGCTTTATTACCGTTGTGATTCTGGAAATCAGATAGGGTGCTCCGTCTGAAATTTTGAAATCCAACTCTTTCCTCTCGAATAATCCGCCACCACACCTGACCTCGGTATGAACCGATTTCCGCTCCTTCTCTGCATGGGATTTCGCTTTGGCAAAGGTCATCCACCATTCCTGCCCCTTTGCTTCCACCTTGGATGAGGAAATACATCCCGTTCGTGGAGATCCCTCAAGAGGGTTTACAATAACTTCAACGGATAACTCGAGTGTATCACGAACCCGTACCGCGCCTGTCTCGTGGCTCATGGCCAAAATGAGCAGCATTGCAGATACTAGGATGCGAGGTATTGTCACCATATCTACTCCGGCGCTTCCTGAACGCAGCGAAAGCCATGATCTGCCTTGCGTGTAGAGGGAGGCACCTTGAAACGATAAGCAGTACGCAGCCACAAGGGCTGGCTCATCCAGCCGCCTCCACGTATCACACGGAGACTGCCCGAAGCTGGTCCTTTAGGATCACGTAATAAATTCTTCTCGTAGTAATTCTCTTCATACCAGTCGGCGCACCACTCCCACATACTGCCTGACATGTCCAGTACACCGTAAGGGCTCACGCAGTCAGGAAAGCTGCCTGCACTCTCGGGCCGGTGAGGCCCGCCGCTTATTGAGTTGCAACGGTCCGGGTCCCAATCGTTTCCCCATGAATATTTTCTTCCATCTGTCCCCCTGTCTGCTTTTTCCCACTCAGCCTCTGTGGGGAGTCTCCCCCCGACCCACTCACAGTATCCCCTGGCTTCCTCCCAGAGGATAAACGATACGGGATAATCCTCAGGGGTCCCCCAGATCGGTGCGGGAGGTAACGGCGTTTCTGTGGCTTTGGCAAATTTCCGGAACTGCCGCCAGGTAACCTCGGTCTTGTCCATCAGAAACTCAGAAACGTACACCTGATGCTGCGGTCTTTCCTCAGGTTTACCCTCCTCTCCTCTGCTTCCCATCAAAAACTCGCCAGCGGGAACCTTCACTACCATAACTCTGTCTTTGACTCGCCAGTATTCCTCATACCCCTGTTGGTTTTTGCCGATGGGAACAAGTCCGTTCAGGTTCCCGGCAGGTGTCATGTCCATGATCTTGAGCGAAAGCTCAGTCGTCCGGTCTTTCTCCACGATCACCTGTTGGCGGGCCTCGCGGCCCGCAAAGTCCCTCACGCGGACCTCCCTTTCCCCGACCAGGACGTTTTTCAAAATCGTCGGGCTGCCTTCAGCTATCCTTCCTGCGAAACCTCCATCAAGAAGAACCTCTGCACCAGGCACATCAGCAGATACAGAGATGGCTCCATAGGATACGGGGTGTTCCCGCTTAAGGATTTCCGCTCTCAGACGGAGAAGAACCTCATGAATCCTGAAAGATTCCTTTTCATTGTCATCCGGAATAAGAAGGGGAAGTGTAATGTCACCCTCGCTGCTAAAGCTCAGCACCCTCTTCTGTTCTTTGAGCAGATAAACAGGCTGTCCGTTTTGGTCGAAGCCGGAGAACTTCTCGATCCTCAACTCTACTTCGAGATTGACGTTTCCCACTGGAGGTAAGGCAGCGGTTGTGGAAAGATCGAGGATGACGTAAGGGATCCCTATCGTTCGCCTGAAATCTAAGGCGGCATTCTCAAAAGATCCGGTGCCGCAGTGGCCCGCAGGAGAAACCGCTTCCCACTCCTTCATAGCATCTGATTTCACCAGGCCAAAGGAAAACCACCACGTGTTCTTTATGTCCGGCTCAAGCTCGCCTTTGACATGGCACCCGCAGGCAATGCAACTGTCCAGACTGTTCTCCATAGTCTCTAACTCAACTACCACCAACGGCTCACCACGGGACGCTTGCAACGACGCGCACCCTGCTGTGATCACGGGCAAAAGCAGCACGATTCCCAGAAACACGAACCTGATCGTATCAGTAATTCCAATTTTATTTAATAATTCTATTGTCATATATAACGCGTGCTCATCCAACCAATGTTAGATACTCGCTACTGGATTATAAACCATCTGGATTCCATCATCCAGTATCTAATATCGAACATAAGGATTCGAATCAACCCATATGGGCTCCGCCCGATAAGCGCTAGGCCAAAAAGCGGATAAGAACCGCCTTTCGATCCAGTGTGCCCAAGAATATTGTTTTGATAACTAAAAGCTACAAACGCCAAATTACTCGCGTGTTTTACTTATTTGCCAACAGACGTTGACATCGTTACTTTTTGGAAGCTGTCAATAAAGAACGCGGATGATTAGAAATACAAACACCAGCAGGCCCGCTCCGAGCAGCGCCAAAGAAACACATTTCCATCCCGGCTTACGTGATAATGTACGTGCTGTCTGTTTCGTCCTGGATAGACTCATAAGGCCTTAATACCAGCTTAAATAATCCGATCATAGAGGTGTGTAGAATATTCCAGTTGGGACAAAGCCCGTAAGCTCTATGTAAAGTGGGCCCGGCCATGGGACCGGGCCCAACCTACTCTCTGCATAGAAAAACTGAACTCGCAAGTCACGGGAAGGCCAGGGTCGTCCTCATGGGTCTACCCCATCAGTCCCGTTACCGTGATAAAGGGGACCGGGCCATAGCCCGGTCCCTTCCTGCATTTTTACTCCTTTCAAGTTAGAGGTCCAGGAATGCCCTGTCCTTGAACGACTTCTTCCGGCCGAAGATATCGACCTCGCATGTGACCCGTAACGACGTTGCGTTATCGGGAACGTTAACCCCTGTGCAACTGTAGCTGATTTCGACTGACTGCTCGAACTCCAATGGGGCTGTCGGATCCAATGTGCAG
Source organism: uncultured Nitrospirota bacterium (assembly GCA_964443105.1). Classification (GTDB taxonomy): domain Bacteria; phylum CG2-30-53-67; class CG2-30-53-67; order CG2-30-53-67; family CG2-30-53-67; genus CAYUBU01. The sequence continues at coordinate 464 of CAYUBU010000205.1, read as the reverse complement.
TCGTTCACGTCAGTCCATTTTCCCTTGGTTCGATATTCAACGGTTACGTCAGCATTGGTGATCAAGATGGTCGGGTCGTCGACGTCCCTATCCTTGTCAACCGTGCAGGAGCCAGTCAGGTTGGGTTCATCGAAGACGAACGGATTGGCCGTCACGATGATGCTCGGCCCAATCTGCGCAATATCGTCGTTGGTGACCGTGCATTCTGCGACTTCATCACAATCCAGGGTGCCTGTGCCTGATCCGTCAAACTGATCTGTGCAGTCGCCGCTGTAACTGACGGCATAGAAACTCGAGAGGTTTCCGAGGTCCTCAGAGACGGTGTAGGGTTCAGGATCGAGCGTGAACGTCTGCGGGGTCTCGTCGCCGCCAAAACTTGGCATAAAGGGCGCGCCGTTCTGAGTTGCATCCAGGTCGATGGTAAAGGCATCCTTCCCAAGGTTTCCGCCGTCATTGTTGACGAG
>CAYUBU010000204.1:0-11041 GCA_964443105.1 uncultured Nitrospirota bacterium | reverse complement strand
TGCGGTGAGAAAGGTTTTTGCCTTTACTTAGGAATTGCGTTCCTCTGTGGTGAGACAGACGACGGAAGGAAACCTTAGGAGCGATAGTCGGCGTTGATTTTGACGTAGTCCAGGGAGAGGTCGGAGGTGTAGACTTCTGACGATGCTGTGCCGAGATGAAGGTCGATGGTGATGGTGAACTTTCTTTTCTGCAGAATTTTTGTGGCCTGCTTTTCCTGGTCACCGCCCCGTGCGACTCCATCTTTGACGAGTTGAACCCGGTCGAAGTAGATGTCCACCGACTCGGGCCGGATCGGGACACCGGCGTTGCCGGCGGCTGAGAGGATGCGTCCCCAGTTGGCGTCCTCCCCGAATAGGGCGGTCTTGACCAGGCTCGATTGGGCGATCTTCTTCGCGATGGCAAGCGCTGTCTTCTCATCTTTGCCGTTGACCACCCGGACGGTGACAAACTTGGTGGCCCCTTCACCATCCATGACCATGGCCTGCGCCAGATCGAGGCAGACGGCGTTGAGGGCATCCTGGAAACCCGACGAAATCCGGTTCTTCTCGTGGATGGTCGCCGATGCGGCGCCGTTGGCCAGGATGAGCACCATGTCGTTGGTGCTGGTGTCGCCGTCTATGGTGATGCGATGGAAGGAGAGGTCCACGGCCTCCTTAAGGGCTTTCTTGAGAAGGGGAGGGGAGACGGCGGCATCGGTGGTTATGAAGGCGAGCATGGTGGCCATGTTGGGGTGGATCATGCCAGACCCCTTGGCGATACCGCCGATACGGACTTTCTTGCCCCCCATGGCAAATTCCACGGCCCGGCTCTTGGGGCAGGTGTCGGTGGTCATGATCGCCAGGGCCGCCTGGGAACTGCCGGTTCTCGAGAGTCTTCGGGCGAGAGCCGGCACGGCTCGCACGATTCGAGCAACGGGGAGGGGCTGGCCGATCACCCCTGTGGAGGCGACGGCGATATCCGTCCCCTGGATCCCCAGGGCGTGGGCCGTAACTTCCGCCATGGCTTGCGCGACTATCAAACCGTGCTCCCCGGTGCAGGCGTTGGCGTTGCCGCTGTTCACAATGACGCCCCGCAGTTCGGGGCGGCGCAGAATCTTCCGGGTCCAGACGATGGGAGCTGCCACGACCCGGTTGGTGGTAAAGACGGCGGCGGCCGCAGCCGGTGTATCGGAGGCGATGAGCGCCAGGTCTGGTGCGCCGCTCTTCTTGATGCCGCAGGCCGTGCCTGCCGCCCGGAAGCCCCGGGCCGCCGTGACACTGCCGCGGATCGATTTGTGCCTGCCTGTCATGTGGGTCTTCCTTAGGGTGTCATAGCCGGCAGCTTGAGGCCCGCTGTTTCATCGAGCCCAAGCATGAGATTCATGTTCTGAATCGCCTGTCCCGAGGCGCCCTTCACCAGGTTGTCGATGGCTGAGAGGACAATGACCCGGCCGGTGCGCCCATCCACCTTCAAACCGATATCGCAGGCGTTGGTGCCCCTTACGTTCTTGGTGTTGGGGTAGGTGCCGGCCGGAAGGATCCGGACGAAGGGTTCTCCCCGGTAGTATTTTTTGTAATGCTCGATCAATTGTTCCGTGGTCACGTTCTGGTTCAGGGCGGCATAGATGGTGCACAGCACCCCCCGGTTCATGGGAATCAAGTGGGGCGTGAAGTTGATCTCGATCTTCCGGCCTGCCAGTATGGCCATCTCCTGTTCGATCTCCGGGGTATGCTGGTGTTCAGCCACCTTGTAGGCCATGAGGGCCTCGTTGGCCTCGGGGAAGTGAAGATGGGGTTTGGGGCGCTTGCCGGCACCGGTGACGCCGGACTTGGCGTCTATGATGATCCCCTCCATATTGATGAGCGAATCCTTCAGAAGGGGGGCCACGCCGAGAAGGGACGCCGTGGGATAACAGCCGGGGTTGGCGACGAAGCGCGCACCCCGGATCTTTTCCCGGTTCAGTTCGGGCAGGCCGTAAATCCCTTTTTCCATCTCTGTCGGCGCGGCATGATCGACCTTGTACCATTCGGTATAAATCTTGGCGTGGTTGAGCCTGAAGTCGCCGCTCAAGTCGATCACCGGGGCATTCTGCCGGGTGACTCTCGGCGTAACGTGCATGGAATCGGTGTGGGGCAGGGCGAGAAAAACGAGATCCGCTCCCGCCGCAATGGCATCAGGATCGAGGGGTTCAAAGGTCAGGTCCAACAGATTGCGGAACTGGGGGAAAATGGCTGAAAAGTGAAAGCCCGCGCTCCGCTCCGAAGTGATCCGGACGATTTCTACTTCGGGATGGTTGTAGAGGATCCGGATGAGTTCGGCGCCCGTATAGCCGGTGGCACCAGCGATGGCAACCTTTATCATGATTTGCCCCCGTAGGTTTTCTATTTAGATAGGAAAAGATGACGGCGGCCCCGGAACAGGGTAACCGCGTGCCGCAGAATTCGGGTGAAAAAAAAGGGAGGCCCAAGGCCTCCCTGTTGTTCTCAGCGCTTGGAGAACTGGAACTTCTTTCTGGCCTTGGGTTGACCCGGTTTCTTTCGTTCCTTCTTTCTCGGGTCACGGGAGATGAGGCCGTTCTTCTTCAGGACGGTTCTGAACTCACCGTTCTCCAGGCAGAGGGCCTTGGAGATGCCGTGGCGAATGGCCCCGGCCTGTCCCGAAATGCCGCCGCCGTCCACATTGACGAGCACGTCGAATTTACCCATGGTTTCGGTCAATTCAAAGGGCTGGTGGATCATCATCGTGAGGGTTTGACGCCCCCCCAGATATACGTCCATGGGCTTTCTGTTGATGGTGATCGTACCGGACCCCGGTCCCAGGTAGACCCTGGCGGCAGCGTTCTTTCTTTTTCCTGTTGCATAGACTCGGTCCTGACTCATGCTGTGATTCTCCCCTTTATGTCAGTGAAATCGGCTCCGGCTTTTGCGCCCCGTGGTCGTGGTTGGGGCCGGCGTAGACTTTGAGTTTGCGGAACATCTGCCGTCCCAGGCTCGTCTTGGGCAGCATGCCCTGTATGGCCTTGGTGATCACCCGTTCCGGATGGGTCTCCAGAAGCTTGGCAGCGTTGATCTCTCTCAGGCCGCCCTGGTAGCCCGTGTACCGGTAGTAGATTTTGTCCTGTCGTTTTTTCCCCGTCAGTTTCACCTTCTCCGCGTTCACCACGATCACGAAGGATCCTGTATCCACGTGACGGGTGTAACGGGGGGTATTCTTCCCCATGAGAACAAGGGCAATCCTCGATGCGAGCCGCCCGAGGGTGGCGTTTTCCGCATCCACCACGTACCACTTGGATTCCAAGTCTTCCTTCCTGGCCATGTAGCTTTTCATTGGTATAGGCTCCTGAATCGATGCTCCCGGACCGGAAAATCACGGGTTTCGTATGGCGCTCGCTCGGCAAATTGTACCGTAGAAAAGTGTATTTATAGAGAATCTGCGTCTTTCTGTCAAGAAAAAAGATCGATCGAGCTGTTAAATATAGGAAGACCCCGTCTCCAGAATGAAGGGGTTCGTTCGCTTTTCTTTGCTCACCGATGAGGCGGGCCCGTGCCCCGGATAGAGGACAATATGGTCTCCCAGAGGGAGAATCCGCTGCTGGATCGACTGTATCAGATCCCGGAAGGAGCCGCCGGGGAGATCGGTCCGGCCGATGGAGGCGGCGAACAGGGTATCGCCGCAGAAAAGGGCCCGGTCCAGAAGGAAACAGACACCCCCTTCCGTATGGCCCGGTGTTTCAATGACCCGGAGGGAGAGACCCCCAATCTCGATGGTGTCGTTATCGGCGACTGTCCGGTCCGGCGGGGGCGAAGGTTCCGCGGTGAGCCCGAACATAGCGGCCTGACGGTCGGCGGCCTCAAGGAGGGGCGCGTCCTTTTCGTGAATCATGATGTCGGCCCCCGTCGCCTCTTTGAGGGAGCCGTTGGCTCCGATATGGTCGAAATGGCCGTGGGTGTTGAGGATGGCCTTCAGGGTCAGCCGGTGGGCCTTGAGCCGGGCCATGATCTTCTCTCCTTCGTCGCCGGGATCGATGACCACCGCCTCCTCGCCGGGTGCCGCGGCGGCGAGATAACAGTTCACTTCCAAAGGCCCCACCGGAATGGTTTCGATGATCATGGCTGGTGTCCTTTCCTGCGAGATTTTTCCTGCCCGCCTTTATCCGGGCTGTGTACCATGAGGGTCACGGGACCGGCGTTGGTGAGTTCAATGTTCATGAAGGCGCCGAAAACCCCCGTTTGGGTGGGGACCCCCAGGGAACGGACCTTCTCCACAAATCGGTCATAGAGTTCTTCCGCCCGCTCCGGCGGCGCCGCGGCCTCGAAGCTGGGACGCCGTCCCCGGCCCAGGTTTGCCAGAAGGGTGAACTGGGAAACCACCAGGGCCTGGCCCCGAATATCGAGAAGGGATCGGTTCATCTTTCCCTTCTCATCCTCAAAGATCCTCAGGTGCACAACCTTTTCGGCCAGGGCGAGGGCGTCGTCAGCATCGTCTTCGCGGCCGATGCCGAGGAGTATCAGCAGACCGGAATCAATCTTCGCGGCTTTACCCTCCGTCGTGACCGACGCTTTCGATACCCGCTGTACGACGGTGACCACCGCGGCTGCCGCTCCCCGTTTTCCTTTATGTTTTCCCGGTAGAGGGTGCACCCCGGGCCCCGCTTTCTGACTCATGGTCAAATAAAGGCCAAATTTAGCAGTCTGGACCGATAAGGTCAAGGAAAAGCTTTGAAAAGTGTCAATTCTTTAGTTATGGTAAATTGACTTGGTATGGGCGCTATGTTATGCTCGAAGCGTGCAAAATAGCTGAACCGGGATACTGGATGAGTCCCTTTGTTACGATGCCGGGTAAGCTGCCGTATGCGGCGTTGCACAAAAATTTTCTGACTTCTTAATATATTTCAATATAGCTTCAGTCAGGAAATTTTCTCCGCCTTGCCTACGGCGCTTCTACGACCTCTCACGACAATCATTCAACCATCTCCCGGTTTAGAAGATTTGCTTCTGTTGCCCCTGGGCAGGACCATGAATGCCATGGATGGAGGAGCGGTTATGGGAAACAACAGCATCATTTCTCTCATAGGAAATCTTCAGGACACCGAGAACTACCGGAGCCTTCACTGGGAGGGAAGCTTTTCCGATTATCTGAACATCGTGAAGGAAAACCCCCGGGTCGCCCGGGGCGCCTTTGAGCGCATCTACGACATGATCCTCTCCTGTGGCACCGATTCGATGTTGGACAACAAGCAGGAGTTGGTGCGCTATCGATTCTTCGATGATCCCTTCGGAGAGGGAGGGGATGCGGTCTTCGGCCTTGAGCGGCCGCTCATGAAGATGGTCAATGTCTTCAAGTCGGCGGCCCGGCGGTACGGTACGGAGAAAAGGGTTCTTCTGCTCCACGGGCCCGTGGGGTGCGCGAAGAGCACCATCGTCCGGATGCTGAAGCGGGGCCTCGAGGCTTACTCCCGCACCGATGACGGGGCCCTTTATACCATCGTCTGGGCGGCGGAGGGGGACGGCCACCATCGTGCCGGAGACGACTTGGTCTGTCCCATGCACGAAGAACCGCTCCACCTGATTCCCATGGCCTGGCGTGAGAAGGTGCTGGGCGAATTGAACGAGGGCCGAAGTGCCGATGAGCGGGTCATTATTGAAGGGGAGCTCTGCCCCTGCTGCCGGCAGATGTACAGCGAGCTGGTGGCCCGGTACCAGGGGGATGTGACCAAGGTGCTGAACCACGTCAAGGTGAAGCGGGTGATCATTTCCGAGAAAGACCGCATCGGTATCGGCACTTTCCAGCCCAAGGATGAAAAGAACCAGGACTCCACCGAACTGACCGGCGATATCAACTATCGGAAGATCGCCGAGTACGGGTCCGATTCCGATCCCCGGGCTTTCAACTTCGATGGCGAGTTCAACGTGGCCAACCGGGGGCTCGTGGAATTCATCGAGGTGCTCAAGCTGGACGTGGCCTTTCTCTATGATCTCCTCGGCGCCTCCCAGGAACACAAAATCAAACCGAAAAAATTTCCCCAGACCGATATTGACGAGGTGATCATCGGTCATACCAACGCGCCGGAATACAAGAAGCTTCAGAACAACGAGTTCATGGAAGCCCTTCGGGACCGGACGGTCAAGATCGACATCCCCTACATCACCCGGCTCAACGATGAGATGAAGATCTATGAGAAGGACTTCAATGCCGCCAAGATCCCCCAGATCCATATCGCGCCCCACACCATCAAGGTGGCGGCCATGTGGGCCGTCCTCACGCGGCTCGAGGAGCCGAAGAAAGCTCAGCTCTCCCGGATGCAGAAGCTGAAACTCTACAATGGACAGTCGCTCCCGGGCTTTACCGAGGACAACGTTCTCGAGCTGCGCCGGGAAGGGAAGAAAGAGGGGATGGAAGGGATCTCTCCCCGGTATATCCAGGACAAGATTTCCAACGCCCTGGTGAGCGACAAGCACGAAGGGTGTATCAACCCCTTCATGGTGATGAAAGAGCTGGAGGGGGGCATCGCCCATCACTCCCTGATCAGCAGCGATGAAATCCGGAGGCGGTACAAGGAACTTCTGGCGGTGTCCCGGGAAGAGTATGAGAACATCGTGAAGAACGACGTGCAGCGGGCCATCTCGGCGGACGAAGAGTCCATCGCCAAGCTCTGCGCCAACTACATCGACAACGTGAAGGCTTACACCCAGAAAGAAAAGGTGAAGAACAAATACACCGGTGAAGACGAAGAGCCCGATGAGCGGCTCATGCGTTCCATCGAGGAGAAGATCGAGATCCCCGACAGCCGGAAGGACGACTTCAGAACGGAAATCATGAACTACATCGGCGCCCTGGCGGTGGAAGGGAAGCGGTTCGATTACAAGACCAATGAGCGGCTGCAGAAAGCCCTGGAGTTGAAGCTCTTCGAGGATCAGAAGGATACCATCAAACTGACAAGCCTCGTTTCCTCCGCCGTGGTGGACGACAAGACCCAGGAGAAGATCGACGTGGTAAAGAGCCGCATGATCAACAATTACGGTTACTGTGATATCTGCGCCACCGACGTGCTCCACTTCGTGGCCAGTATCTTCGCCCGGGGTGACGTGAGAGACTGAAGCCGCGGGACGGGCCCGAATTTCTGAGGCGTGAATCGCCATGGTTGTGAAAATAGAGAAGGACCACAGCAGGTTTCGCCAGATCGTTAAAGGGACGATCCGGAAAAACCTGAAGAAGTATGTCAGCCATACGGAGATGATCGGGAGAAAGGGAAAGGAGCTGGTGAGCATTCCCGTTCCCCAGATCGACCTTCCCCATTTCCGCTACGGGAAGGAAGAGGCCGGCGGCGTCGGCCAGGGTGAGGGCGAGCCCGGAACGCCTATCGGCGCCGGCGAAGGCGAAGACGGCATGGGTGAAGCCGGCGATATGCCCGGTGAGCACCTCCTGGAAGTTGAAGTCTCCATTGACGAACTGGCCGAGATCCTGGGGGAGGAGCTGGAACTGCCCAACATCGAACCCCGGGGGCGGGAGAATATTGTCTCCTACAAGGGGCGATACACGGGAATCCGCAAGGTGGGACCGGAATCGCTTCGCCATTTCAGACGCACCTACCGGCAGGCCCTGAAACGGCAGATCGCCTCAGGGACCTACAATCCCAAACGGCCGGTGATCATCCCGATTCGGGAAGACACCCGTTACCGCTCCCGCAAAGAGAATCTCCAGCCTGAAAGCAGCGCCGTGATTATCAATATGATGGATGTCTCGGGCTCCATGGGGGACGAGCAGAAGGAGTTGGTTCGGATCGAGAGTTTCTGGATCGAGACCTGGCTCCGCTCCCAGTATGACGGGCTGCAGATTCGCTATATCATTCATGATGCCACGGCCCGGGAGGTGGACAAGGAAACCTTTTATCACACCCGGGAGAGCGGAGGTACGGTAATTTCCTCGGCCTATGAACTTTGTCACAAGATCATCAAGGAAGAATACGATCCCGGGGAGTGGAATATCTATCCCTTCCATTATTCCGATGGCGACAACTGGAGCGGCGGCGATACGGGCAAGTGTCTCAAACTGATGAAAGAAGAGCTGGTTCCCATGAGCAATCAGTTTTCCTACGCCCAGGTGAAGAGCCACTACGGGAGCGGACAGTTTATCAAGGAGCTGCGAGCCCACCTCTCCGACGAAGAGCGGGTGGTAACTTCCGAGGTGGAGAGCAAGGACGATATCCTCCAATCGATCAAGGATTTTCTGGGAAAGGGGCGTTGATGCCGTTACCGTTGGAACTCGCGCAACTGAAAGAGGAGATTCAGGAGGTGGCCCGGGGCTACGGCCTCGACTTCTTTGACGTCATCTTTCACGTTCTCGACTACGACGGGATCAACGAAATCGCTGCCTACGGCGGCTTTCCCACCCGCTACCCCCACTGGCGGTTCGGCATGGAATACGGGAGGCTCAAGAAGGGCTACTCCTACGGTCTGCAGAAGATCTACGAAATGGTGATCAACAACGACCCCTGCCATGCTTATCTGCTGAGCGCCAATAATATCGTCGACCAGAAGACGGTGATGGCCCACGTTTACGGACACTGCGACTTCTTCAAGAACAACGTCTGGTTTTCCAAGACCAACCGCAAGATGCTCGATGAGATGGCCAACCACGGTGTCCGTATCCGGAAATACATGGAGCGCTACGGTCTGGAGAAGGTGGAAAGCTTTATCGACGCCTGTCTCTCCATTGAGAATCTCATAGACTATCACGCGCCCTTTATCCAGCGGACGGAGCAGTTGTCCCGGGGAAGCCTGGACGAAGAGGCGCAGACCGCGCCGCCGGTCAGGAGGTTCAAGAGCAAGGAATACATGAACGACTATATCAACCCCCGGGAATATATCGAGGCTGAGCTGGCCAGGGCCCGGCTCTCCCTGGAGAAGGCAAAGAACTTCCCCGAATCGCCGGAAAAGGATGTCCTCCAGTTCCTCATCGAACACGGCCCGCTGGAAAGCTGGGAAAGAGACGTGCTCTCGGTCATCCGGGAGGAAAGCTACTACTTCGCGCCCCAGGGGCAGACCAAGATCATGAACGAGGGGTGGGCCACCTACTGGCACTCCACCATGATGACCCGCAACTGCCTCAAGGCGTCGGAAGTCATCGATTATGCCGACCATCACTCGGGGACTCTGGGGACCCGGCCCGGTGCCATCAATCCCTACAAAGTCGGCGTGGAACTCTTCCGGGATATCGAGGATCGGTGGAACAAGGGGCGTTTCGGCAAGGAGTACGATGAATGTGAAAATGTGGCCGAGAAGAAGCGGTGGGACAAAAACCTCGGTCTGGGGCGGGAGAAGATCTTTGAAGTGCGCAAGATCTACAACGACGTCACCTTCATCGACACCTTCATGACCGAGGCGTTCTGTGAAGACCAGAAGCTCTTTACCTATACCTTTAACCGGGAAACGGGGATGTACGAAATCGCCGATCGTGACTACCGCAAGGTCAAGGCTCGGCTCCTCTTCAGCCTGACCAATTTCGGCCAGCCCCGGATTACGGTAGTAGACGGGAACTTCAAGAACCGGGGTGAACTTCTCATGAGACACGACCACGAGGGAATCGGGCTCAAACAGGACTATGCCCGGGAGACCCTGAAGAACCTGCAGAGCATCTGGCGCCGCCCGGTCCATATCGAAACGGTGGTTCAGGACGAGGCGGTTCGGATCGGCTACGACGGCAAGGATATGGTTGAGGAGAAGACCGGCCAACCGGGCGAAGAAGAACGGGAAAAGGTTGAAGCTGAAACGTAAGGGTAAGGGTGCCAGGCAGGCCTGCCTGGCACCCCGTTGTCTCAGCCCATTCCCTTGTGGGGCAGTACTTCGTTCATGCTCCCGCTTCGAAAACCTTCCAGGTCGAGAGTCACGTAGGTGAATCCCGCCTCCTTGAAACCTTTGATGATCCATTCCATGGAACTCTCTTCCATTAGTTCTGCAAAATCGGAACGTTCAATTTCGATGCGGGCCGTGTCGCCGTGGTAACGGACCCGGTACTGGGAAAATCCCATCTCCCGGAGCAGCGCCTCACACCGCCCCACCTGACGCACCCGGGATTCGGTGATCTCGGTGCCGTAGGGGAAGCGGGACGACAGACAGGCCATGGCCCCTTTGGCATGGGTTGACAGGCCGAGGGATCGGCTCAACTCCCGGATCTCCCTTTTGCCAAGATCGGCTTCGATGAGGGGATGGCGGACACCCTTTTCTTCGGCCGCTATGAGTCCCGGGCGGAAGTCGCCGGTGTCGTCCACGTTGGCGCCGTCACAGATGGTTGTGAAACCGAGGGTGTCGGCATGTTCCCGGAGGAGGGTGAAGAGTTCACTCTTGCAGTAATAGCACCGCTTGGTGTCGTTGCGGGCGAAGTTTGTGATCTTGAGTTCATTCGATTCAATCAGGATGTGTTGGACGCCGAGATCGGCGGCAAAGCGTTTCGCATCCTCCAACTCGTGTTCGGGATAGGTGGGGGAGAGGGCCGTCAAAGCCGCGGCCCGGCCGCCCAGCACATCCCGTGCCACCCGGAGGAGAAACGAACTGTCTACACCTCCGGAGAATGCGATCAGTACCGATCCCATCTCCTGCAGAACATCCTGCAGTCGGTCGAGTTTTTCTGTTACCGCCGCCATGCTTTCCCCCAGTCCAGCGCCATGGAAATTTCTCTGGCCCATTATTGGCATATTTGAGGGGATTTGTCCATTCACGTCTCTGGACATCTATTCCTAAGTTTTTATTTTCTTTGCGCCCTTCGCGTCTTTGCCCCATAGGAAACAAAGACAGTTTCTAACGGGGCGAGTGGTGAAACAGTTTTTGCATTTGGAAAGGGTTGGCTTTCCTTTGTGCCCTTCGTGCCTTTGTGGTGCGTAATTGTTCTGCCTTTCTCTGCGTCCTCCGCGCCCTCGAGCGAGCTTGGCGAGCGGGCGGTGAGATGATTCTTGTGTTTCACACAGTTTTGCTTTTCTTTGCGTCCTTTGCGTCTTTGCCCCATAAGAAACAAAGACAGTTTCTAACGGGGCGAGTGGTGAAACAGTTTTTGCATTTGGAAGGGGTT
>CAYUBU010000203.1:0-9639 GCA_964443105.1 uncultured Nitrospirota bacterium | reverse complement strand
CCTGATGGGCCTCCTTGCTTGCCGGGGGGAGGGAAACCGCCTTTGGAACCATGGGGATGGCTACGCGCCCTATCCCCCGGATTCTCTTAGCAGGCTCTCAATTGAATAGCCCCGTCACGAAGGGCCCGGTGACGCCAACAGGAACCGCCGGTACACCGTGGGGGACGCTCTACTACATTTACAGGAAACGGGGCTAACGTAAAGAGGTAAACAGAAAACTCGCTCACCGCCTTTCTTCTTGACTTTTCTGAACTTCGATTTATAATTCCATAGTAATAGCGGCAGGCACCGGCAATCTGACGTAAGACGGCTTTCCAATGGAAAAACCCGATCTGGAGGACAAGATGCTTTGTCCCGCGGGGGCCTATTCTTGCCGATTCCCCATGCCCCATGGATAACCCGGACCCGAGGAATTTGATTCAATGGACGACAAGAGGAAGCGCGCAGGACGGGGGCAAGAGGCCGGAGGCAGGATAGCTCCCCCGGAACTTGCGCTGGCAGAACTTGAGTCGAAATATCGCGGTCTGGAAGAAATGCTCGGTGAGCACTCGGCCCGATACGAAGCCATTATCGAAGCCTTTGACGGCCTCCTTTACTTTTCTTCCCAGGACAATGAAGTCTTGTCCGTTAATGCGCGATTCCTCGGGCAGCTGGGCTCCAATCCCGTGGGCCAGAAATGCTACAAGGCGATTCATGGCTTAGACGCTGTCTGTCCCTGGTGCGTGAAGGAGAAAGTGCTGCAGGGTGAAACGGTTCGGTCCGAACTCCTGAGCCCCAGGGACAAACGATATTATTATGTCGTCAATACCCCGGTCCGCCACCCCGATGGTACCTTGTCCAAGATGACCATGTGCCATGACATTACGGAACAGAAGAAAGCGGAAGAACGGTCCCAGAAAATGGAGAAAATTCTCATTCTGGATGATCTCACAGGCCTCTTGAACCGGCGGTTTCTTTTCAAGAGAACGGTCAAGGAACTCGCCGATGCCGAACGCCATGGCCATTCTCTCTCTCTGCTGATGTTCGATGTGGATGACTTCAAATTATACAATGACCGAAATGGTCACCTGGCCGGAGACGCCGCGCTTCGAAGCCTGGCCGCGGTCGTCCGGAATACGGTTCGAAACATGGACTATGTGGCCCGGTATGGCGGGGAGGAATTCACAGCGGTCTTTCCCATGACAGACAAGCAGAGTGCCGCCGTGATCGGCCGTCGCCTGCAGCAGCAGGTAGAACAGTTCCTCTTCCCCTTCAAGGAACACCAGCCTCTGGGCAATATGACCGTGAGCCTGGGACTGGCCACCTTCCCCGAGGATGCCCACGATATGGAGAGCCTCATCGAAGCGGCGGATCAGGCCCTCTATCAAGCCAAGGCTGCCGGAAAGAACCGTCTCTGTCTCTGCGAGAAATCGAAGGGGGAGGGGATGGGACTTGCCTGAGCGGGCAAGGAAGGTCCCGGGATTCCAGCCGGCCACTCTCTGCTGCCACTTTTGCGGCCCGATTCTCGCCGCACACGGCCGGGTCTTCCCCCTACCCCTCGGCCAACACTGACCATTGCCAGGCCGGCTCAAAAAAAAAGCCCCACGAATTTCCGTGGGGCTTCCAGGTTCATCTCTGTTCGCGAGAAATTACGCCTTGGTCACGTTGGCGGCCTGAGGGCCTTTGGGCCCCTCGGTTACATCGAAGGAGACCTTTTGACCTTCTTCCAGGGTTTTGAAACCTTCATCCTGGATGGCGGAAAAATGGACGAATACGTCGGGACCATCATTCTGCTCGATGAAACCAAAACCTTTGCCGTCATTGAACCACTTCACTGTACCTTCTGCCATTTCTTCTCCTTTTCTTCAGAAACAAAAACAGTAATCTTTCGTGCAGTTTCGACCGTTTACCCGAAAAAAAACCGCACAGCTCGGGAACTCTGTGCGGTTTACATTTGGCTAATCACGATGGTAAATCTGCACAACCCTCTAATACGCCCAATTAAAACATGATCTTTTCTCAAAGTCAAGCATATTTTTTGCCAGGGCCGACGGCAAGGGTCCCATGAAAATAAGAGAGTGGGCCCTCCCGCTTGAGGGCAAAAAGAAAAGCTCCATGGACGACCATGGAGCTTTCAAAATTGTCCGGGCGAATCGGGGTTCTACATCTTAACGACGTTGCTGGCTTGCGGACCTTTAGCCCCCTCGGTTACGTCGAAACTGACCCGCTGACCCTCCTCCAACGTCTTGAAACCCTCATCCTGAATGACGGAGAAATGGACGAACACGTCGGGACCATCTTCCTGCTCAATGAAACCAAAACCCTTGCTGTCGTTGAACCACTTTACTGTGCCTTCTGACATTTTCTTCTGCTCTCCTTTCATAAATGGAACGTGGAACTCTGCTGCGCCGTAAGTTGGTGGTAGTAAACCACAATCGCTCGCCCTTGTCAAGATTATTTGCGGCGATTGTCAAAACGACTTGCCCTGCACCGCACCAGGGGCGCGGCTCAACCCCTTGGATAGACGCACGCCGCGGAGAGGCCGGGCTTCCGGGGTCCAAGGGGCAGCGTGCCCCCGATTTCCGGTTGACACTGCCGCCGCATTCAGGTTATTTAGGAGGCCATGGGAATGTCGAAACGGGCCACTGTAGAATTCCGCCTTGTCTGGGAAAGTCCTTACGCCAGGCACGAGGAAGGATACGCTTTCCAGAAGCTCAATTTCTGGCGGGATCTCTTCCCCGGAGATTTCGCAAAACACCTCCCCGAGTTGGCCGAGGGTGATGAACACCAGGAGGATTTCAGTGCCGGTATCCTGGTGCCGCCCTATGATGAGAATCTGGTCATTTCCCTGCCCAAGTCAAAGCTCAATTTCAAGGCTGTCGCATCGGGTGCGGTGGAACACTTGCCCGGCCGCTTCTACCCCCGGGGGATACTCCAATCGGCCTACACCTTCCCTGGAGAAACGGGACCATTCCGTTACTTGGGTAACCGCGGCCCCTTTCTGGTGGCCGACCTCAATCATCCCCTGGCCTCTTTCCCATTGACCCTCTCGGCCCGCCTGACGGAACATCTTTCTCCCCGGGTTGAGCGTGGCGGTCTCTGCAACGATATCGCCTACACACTGACAGATCAGGGGCCTGGAATGGCTGTGCCCCACCGCGACAGGGAAACCTGTTTCTTGGAGGGGGCACCCTTTGCGCGAGAGAATGACGATGCCGACGCCGGGTTTTACAATACGCCGAGACTGGTGAACCACATCGACGCTGCGGCCCGGGAGATGATCTCTCACATCTATGGCCGCATTCTGAAACCGGGGATGGCGGTGTTGGATCTCATGAGCAGTGTGAACTCCCACTTGCCCGGCAATGTGGACGATTTGCGCGTGGTCGGACTGGGGATGAACAGGGAGGAACTCTCGGAAAACGCCGGGCTTCGTGATTTTGTCGTCTACGATCTAAACCGGAAACCGAAACTGCCCCATGGGGACAAGGCCTTCGATGCAGCGCTCTGCTCGGTCTCCGTGGAATACCTCATTCACCCGGTCGAGGTTTTTCGGGAGGTGGCCCGAGTCCTGAAGCCCGGCGGGTCTTTTGTGGTCACATTTTCCAACCGCTGGTTTCCGCCCAAAGTCATCCGGCTCTGGACGGAGCTGCACGAATTCGAACGGGTGGGATTGGTGCTCGATTATTTCAGGCGCTCCGGTCGATTCCAGAAGCTCCAAACCCTCTCGCTGCGAGGCTATCCAAGGCCCGGTGAAGACAGGTACTCCCCCGTCACGGATCTTGCCGATCCCGTTTTTGCCGTGTGGGGCGCGGCCCTTGACTGATCCCCGGCCCGTCACCCCTCGTCGACCCATTTCTTGACCTGATCGATTTCGTCTTCTGTCAGCGATAAGGCAGCGCCTTCGCTCTCCCCGGTCATTTGCGCCATGGCCCTGTGAAACTGGGTGCGCAGCAAACCCAGAGTATCTGAAAATCCCTGCATTTCTGATTCCGATTTGATGATGGCGGTTTTCATATCCGCGGCCGATTTCTCGTCCTCGCCGATCAAACCGTAGAGCGTGCCCCGGGCAAGATGGGCAGGGCCATGTTCAGGATCGAGGGCAATCACCCGATTCAGGTCGGGAAGGGCCCTCTTAAAGTCCTCTTTGGACAAGAAAATGACGCCGCGGTAATAGTAGCCCCGAAGATTGTCGGGATTCTTTTCAATGGCTTTTCCAAACTCCTCAATGGCCTGGTCCATCTGCTCCAGTCTTAAATAGGCCACGCCCCGACTCAAAAAAACCATAAAGGCGTCAGCCCCGGCTTCCAGGGCGTCTGCGAACTTGTTGACCGATGCTTCGTAGTCACCTTCGAGAAAGAGGCGCTGTGCGTCTCCCAGGATTTCCAGTGCTTCCATAGTTGCTCTCCTTTGGGCCAGTCGGCCGTCGTCAATTAACGCATAATGGTGGCTGCAAATACTAGCGCACAGGCCTGCCGTCGTCAAACGGCCACCGGTCGTTCTCATGGGGAATATGCCGATTGAGGCGATGGAACAGCCAAATGGCGGACTGACCATCCCGCAGGGCTTGGGGCCGTCGCAGCGACAAGGGGTGTCGCGGACACTTGCCATCGTAAGGAGGAAAAACCGCAGTCTGGATCGTTCAAGGCCCAAGGCCCATCGGTCATCCGCCTTCCTTCACCTCCAGTATGGCGTCGGCAATCATGCCGTGGGCTTCCCGATGAACTGCCTCGGCCGCATCTTCGCTGGGGGCGTGACAGAGACAGAAAATGGTTCCGCTGGTCTCGTTGTACCAGTATTTCAGGTATTTGACGCCATGCTTGTCCTGAATCGCCAAATCCTTCCGGTGAGCTTCGGCGACTGCCCGGGGGCTTAGGCCCTTCACATTCTGGTGTATATCCATGTATAGAGGCATGAACCGACCCCCAAAGGCCAGGTTTCCATATCCGAAAACCTGAATATACGGTTTGCCCGCCCCGGTCTTTTACAGAAGCGCGCTCAGAGTAAGCAGGTACAGAAACTCTAGCCAAACTCCGGTGATTGTGCAAGTGGCTCGTCGCCACAGAGGGGGAATGGAAATCGCGGTGATGGAAAAAATGACTGCCGGCAGGCCGTTGCTTCCCCCTCCGGATCATGGGGGCGAAAAAAAAGAGCGGGGATCACCCCGCCCTTGTGCTTTCAGTCAGCCCATGGATACTTGCCGAAACCGCCTTGCCCGCGGCCGTCAGGTCCCGTTTTTCAGCTTGAGAAGGACCTGTTTGGCCACAGCCTTCAAGGTTTCAAAGACACCGGGCCCTTCAGGCGCCACCGCCTCAAACCACGGCACATTCATGGGGTTAAGGGAACGCTGCAGCTCGTCAATGGTGGCGATATTATCCAGGTCCCGCTTGTTGTACTGGACCACGTAGGGCAGATCGGCCAGGTCGTATCCCTGTTCCATGAGATTCTCTTTCAGGTTATCAACGCTTTCGATGTTGGCGTCCATCCGCTCCAGTTGGGAGTCGGCCACAAAAACCACGCCGTCGACACCCTTGAGGATCAGTTTGCGGCTGGCATCATAGAAAACCTGCCCCGGAACGGTGTACAAATGGAAGCGGGTCTTGAATCCCCGAATGGTCCCGAGAGCCAGAGGCAGGAAGTCGAAAAAGAGGGTGCGCTCTGTTTCCGTGGCCAGGGATATCATCTTCCCCTTGGTATCAGGGTTGGTCTTGTCGTAGATGTACTGAAGGTTGGTGGTTTTGCCGCCCAGGCCCGGTCCGTAGAAAACAATCTTGCAGTTGATCTCACGGGAGGAGTAATTAATAAAAGACATGCTTTATCCCCGGGGTGAATTGCCGCCTAGCCGAAGAGACGGTCTATATCTTCGTCGGTTATCTCTTCCAGAGGCGAGCCGATCGTCTCCGCAGCCTGCCCCGGTTTCTCTCTCTTCTGTTGGACCTCTTCAAAGATCTGGTTCAACGCTTCCGAGCTTTTCTTCACCCTGAGCCGCACCAGACCCAGGGAGGAACGGTGATCGAAGATGATGACCAGAATCACCCTTTTGGCAATTATGGAGATATGAATATTGTCTTTCTCGCCTTCATGAAAAAGAATGGAGAATTCCTTTTCCCCGATCAGCTTCGCCATGCCCCCTGTGGCCGCGATGTTTCCAGCGGTCAGGGAGGCGAGGGAGGTGGTATCGATTTCTCCCTGGTCTCCGCAGCTGGCGATCAACTGGCCGTCCCGGTCCACTAGAAAAATGACGGTGGAGTTGGTCTGCTGCCTCAACCGCTTGATTTCATCTTCGATCTTGATGAAATCCTCTTCATAGAGAACCAGATTGGAGAGCGGCGCCGTCATTTTAAGCCTTTTGAATGGCCCCTTGCATCAAGGAGTATGGAGGCAAACAAGAATGTAAGTCTAAACATCCTCAAATATAACATCGACTTATGGAAATAACAATCCCTATTTTCACCCTTTTTTTGGCATGGCCGGCACCTTCGGCTCTTTTTCGGCCCGGGCCAGGAGAGCGCCCCAGTCGCGATCAATCTGCTCCTGGGTTTTCTCGATCAGCCAGTTGTTTTCCGGCTTAAACAGGTGCTTAAAGCGCCCTTGTATCTTGAGCCACTCTTCGATCGGCTTTTTCGTCTTGGGCTTGTAGGTAATCTTCAGCTTCCCGTTTTCCACCTCGTAGAGGGGCCAGAAGCAGGTGTCTACAGCCAGCTGCGCCTCCCGGATCGCTCCGTCGAGAGCGGAGCGCCAACCCCGGTTGCAGGGGGAGACAATATTGAGAAAGGACGCGCCCTCTGTGGCCAACGCCTTGCGAACCTTACGCATGAGATCCTGGGGCTTCGAAGGACTCGCCTGGGCGAGATACGGTATCCCGTGGGCCTCGGCGATCATGGTGAGGTTTTTCCGGGGCTGCATCTTGCCGGGCACCACTTTGCCCGCGGGACTGGTCGTCGTCGCAGCGCCCAGAGGCGTTGCACTGGAGCGCTGGATCCCCGTATTCATATAGGCGCCGTTGTCGTAACAGATGTAGGTAAAGTCATGGCCCCGCTCCAGGGCCCCCGAGAGCGACTGGAGACCGATATCATAGGTCCCGCCATCTCCGCCAAAGGCGATGAACTTGATCTTTCGATCGATTTTCCCCTGCCGGCGCAGCGACTGGTACATGGCCTCAATACCTGTGGCCGTTGCCGCGGAGTTCTCAAAGGCCGAATGGAGAAAAGGGACCTTCCAGGCAGTGTAGGGATAGATGGTGGTGGCCACCTCCAGGCAGCCTGTAGCGCAGGTCACAATCACCGGATCTTCCGCCGCCAGCAGCACTTGTCGAACAATGATCGATGCGCCGCAGCCCGCACAAAGCCTGTGGCCGCCGGTCAACAGCTCCTCCTTCTTGGAGAGTTCTTTTAAGGTTAGTTTACTCATCCTTGACTCCTTGGTTTCAGTTTCGAACGGTGATGTAGCCGGCCAGGGTTTCTATCTTTCCGGTTCCGGCAATTTTTTGAAGTTCCCCGTAAACGTCGCGCACATGGTGGAGACCCAGATCCCGGCCGCCCAGCCCGAAGATTCGGTTGATGATCAGCGGCCGCTTGGGGACGTCGTAAAGCGCGGAACGAAATTCCGGAAAGAGGGGACCGCCGGTGCCATTGACCCCGTCAGCCCGATCCATGATGCAGACCGCCTTCACATGGGCCAGCGCCTCGGCAATCTCCTCGGCGGGAAAGGGTCGAAAAACCCTGGGTTTCAGGAGGCCTGCCCTGACGCCCGTGGCCCGGAGCTCATCGATGACCGTCTTGACGGTGCCGGCCGCTGAATTCAGGGCAACGATCGCGATCTCCGCATCATCAAGGGCGTAGGCCTCGAAAAGACCGTATTCCCGTCCCGAAACCCCGGCAAATTCTTTGGCCACGTCGACGATAACCCCTTTGGCATCCTTCATGGCCTCGTATTCCTGGCGCTTGTGTTCGATGTAGTAGTCCTGAAGATCCAGAGGGCCGTAGGTTTTGGGATGATCCACGTCGAGCAGCGGCATGTGGGTAATACAGTCTCCGATGAAATCCTGAACCGCCTGGTCATCGAGGAGGGTCATGCTCTCGATGGAGTGACTGATGATAAAGCCGTCCATACCGACCATCACCGGAAGTCGGACGTCCATGTGCTCGGCAATCCGTACGGCCTGGATGAGATTGTCGTAGGCCTCCTGGGCGTTTTCGGAAAAGAGCTGGATCCAGCCCGAGTCCCGGGCTCCCATGGCGTCGGAGGTGTCGCCGTGAATGTTGAGCGGCGCCGACAGAGCCCGGTTGGACATGGCCAACACGATGGGGAGCCTGTTGCCCGCGGCAATATAGAGCATCTCCCACATGAGGGCCATCCCCTGGGACGACGTGGCCGTCATGACGCGCCCTCCTGCAGCAGCGGCGCCGATGCAGGCGCTCATGGCACTGTGTTCACTCTCCACCGGTACGAGAACCGTTTTAACGTCGCCGTCTGCGACAAAGGTAGCAAACTGCTGCATGATCTCCGTGGATGGCGTGATGGGATAGGCCGCACACACATCGGGGTTGATCTGCCGCATGCCATTGGCGACAGCAATATTTCCGGTCATAGCAACTCGTTGTCCCATATCAACTCCTTTTACGATAGCTCCGATAAATCAGGCTTTTGCAAATTGTCTAATGCCCTTCCTGCTCCATGGTAATGGCCGTCACTTTCTTAGGGCAGACATCGGCACAGACGCCGCACCCCTTGCAGTGTTTGAAATTAAACCCGGTCATCTTCTCCTTCTTGACGACAATGGCCGAATCGGGGCAGGAAATCCAGCACGTCAGACAGTGGATACATTTTTCCTTGTCCAGAACCGGCTTGAAGGTGCGCCATCCGCCGGTCTCATAGGTGTCCGCGTTACCGGCATCCTCGATGACGGCGCCCATGGGAACCTCTTTCCAACTCTTGAGTCTGCTCATTTGGTCTTCACCTCCCTGTAGGCCCGTTCCACCGATTCCGTATTCCCCTGGACGATCTTCTCCGGGAATTTCTTCTTGAGATTGGCTTCAAGGTCTGCCAGGAGAATATCCAGTTTTACAAGCCCCGAAACCCGGGCCAGAGCCCCCAGGAGGGGCGTATTGGGGATCGGCCGCCCCAGACAATCGATGGAGATCTGGGTGGCATCCACGGTGTAGACGTGGTCCGGGGATCTGCCGAGCTTCTTGGCCACCTCTTTGGGGGTGTGGGCGCTGTTCACCAGAAACAGGGCGTCCTCGTCCGTCCCTTCCGTCACGTCCTGGGTGTCGAGGAGGGAACTGTCGACGATGATCACCACGCTGGGGTTGGTCACTGCGCAGTGCATGGTCAGGGGGGTGTCGCTGATCCGATTGTAGGCGCGGAGCGGCGCCCCCATTCTTTCCGGGCCGTAGTCCGGGAAGGCCTGAACATAGCCGCCCTGGGCCATGGTCGCCTCTGCCAGAACTTTGGCCGCGGTAACTGCGCCCTGTCCTGCCCGTGCGTGCCAGCGTACTTCCGTTATTGCCATATCCCTTTCTCCTTCGTGTTGAATTATGAGGCGCCCCTGACGCCGGCGGCTCCGCCGGCATCACATTTGCCGCCTTCCCTCCATGGCTTTGCTCAAGGTCACCTCGTCGGTATACTCCAGGTGTCCGCCAACGGGAATGCCGTGGG
>CAYUBU010000202.1:0-14001 GCA_964443105.1 uncultured Nitrospirota bacterium | reverse complement strand
CATTACCCATAACCCATTAGCTTTTCTCATAAGCAACCTCCCTTTAATATCTGATAATACTCGCCTCAACCTCATTTTCACCTTAATTCAAATTTGCCCTTGCCGCAAGCCATGGCGCATCAAATAGAATCGTACCCTTTTCTTTTTTCTATCTGTCATTCCGGCGAATGCCGGAAACTCATCACAACAGAGACTCCTGCATGCGCAGGAGTGACACTCTTTGAGTATAGGTCAGGCATCCTGCCTGACATCCGAGGCAGGATGCCTCGGCTATTTTCTTCAGGCGACGATCCACTCCTGGTGGCTTTAATAAAATAAAAACTGCTGATCCTCAAACATTCTTTTCTTTGAGGCGGTTGGCTGTCAATTGCTGGGGTCTTTGGGATTATACCTTCATTTATCGTTTAGAACAAGACGGAAGGAATCTTCAATGATATACGAAGATGCCCCTGTCCTGGTGTAGGGCATGGCAATTCAGCGTGAATGTTTGAATTAGCAATACAGTCGGTCCGATCTCATACCCGCACTTTCATATCCAGTAATACGTAATTTTACTAGTGGTCAAACAGGGATGGCACCGCTATACATGTATAAGAACCAGATCGGTATTGTTTCAACGTTGGATTCAACAAGAGAGAGCATGCAAAAAAGTGAAGTCACGCAAAAGTGCGGCTCCGTCATACTTGCAGACAGACACCCCTCCATGCTTGAAGGTGTGAGGACTCTGTTGGAGACGGTCTTTGAGGTCGTTGTCATGGTATCAGATGAGAAGTCACTCATTGGTTCTCTGGAAAAAATCAATCCCGATTTAGTGATTGTCGATCTTTCCTTGCCGATGACCAAAGGGGTGAGTGTCGCGCATCGTGTCAAGAAAATCAGACCTGAGATGAAAGTAATTATTCTCAGCGTGCACGATGAACCCACAGTCGTCGACGACTGTATGTCATCAGGAGCATCAGGATTCGTGCTCAAGAGGACTGCTGCCAATGACCTCATTCCGGCGGTCTGGGAAGTGCTCAAGGGCAGAACATATGTTTCGCCTTCGGTGGCGATGGAAGGATGAATCAAATGTCGAAATCCCCCCTTTAGTAAAGGGGGCGAGGGGGGATTAAAAACTGTAATCTCCCCTAACCCCTCTTTAGAAAAGAGGGGGATAGTAAATGTCACTCAATTAGAATTAGGAGAACAAAATGAAAACGTCAGCCAGTCAATTCTTGCTGTAATGTTTCTACTGGTCGTTATCGCCTTTGCTCTACCAGCGAATGCTTCTGAAATGGCTCCGCCAAAGAATCCTGAGGAGGTTCTGTCAGATGCATACGCCGGCAAAAGCTACTCGCCTTATGCAGGGCGCAGTTTCTCAAGCCGTCCGCTTTGGGGTGACACTCACTTGCATACAGCGTTCTCATTTGATGCAGGGGCATTTGGGATATGCCTTCGGTGCCAGGCAAATTGTGCGTTCTCTGCACATGCAGGAGTCTCGCAATATAGCCGACGCACCTTGCCTCGGATGTCAGGCAGGATGCCTGACCTATTTTCTTATTTAGAGGGATCACCATTACTTCCTCCTTTTCTAAAGGGGTTGAGGGGGATTAGATCAAGGGATAATCTCCCCTAGCCCCTCTTTAGAAAAGAGGGGAACTACCAGGCACGACGCCTGTTTTTGACAGTAGAAGATGTTCTCTTTCCTTTCGTCCTCATTAATGACGGATTGATTTCAGTTGACTTCCTGTAAATATTGAGTATACTTAATTAACAATTATGTTAATTAAGTATACTCATGTCTATTCGTAAGTTACGCAAGATCAGGCAGCTCTATTTCACCTATCAAGACCTGGCCGATCTTTTCCGGATTTCGCCAAAGTCTGCCATGGTCTCCTGCAGCCGGTATGTCCGATCCGGAGATCTCGTCCGCTTAAAGAGAAATTATTACATCCTGCGAGAAAGATGGGATAACCTGAGCCACGATGAAACCTTTATTCTTGCCAATCTACTGCAGGTCCCCTCTTATATCTCCTTAACGACAGCCCTTGTTTATTATGGATATACGACTCAGATCCAGCAGGATTTTGTGGAGTCGGTTGCCATGAAGCGGAGCCGCGAGTTTCATGTCCGAGAGGTCACTTTTAACTTCACAAAAATAAAGAAAGACTACTATTCAGATTTTGTGAAGGAAGGTGAGTTCTTTATTGCCGAGCCGGAAAAGGCTCTGATAGACGCTGTTTATCTTTCTTCCATGAAGCGTTATCGGCTCGATGTCGATTCTTTAGATATGGAAAAATTCAACACAAAGAAAATCCTCAAGATTGTTTCTAAATATCCATCAAGAGTTCGGGAATTATTGGGGGATCTATGCGGGATTTGATGGTACACGAGAAGTTCGAAATCGAAGTAATGGAAAGGCTGAACTCCCAAAAACTTCTAGGCCCACTTGTTTTCGGCGGTGGGACGATGCTCAGGCTTTGTTATGATCTCAACCGATACTCCGCGGATCTTGATTTCTGGTTTGTCAAAGAAATAGATGTGCCACGATATCACAGAAAGATGAAGGCTTTTCTGAACTCAATTTATAGTGTGTCCGATGCACATAGCAAACGTTTTTCCCTGGTATACGAATTCCGGTCGGCCGACTATCCGAGGCAGCTGAAAATGGAGATCCGAAAAGGGGTCAAGGAATGCAAGTGGAAGGAATTGATTGCTTTTTCGAGACACAGCAACCTGCAGATTCCTGTAAGAGCCATGACATTAGACCAAATGATGCGGAACAAAATAGAGGCCTTCCTGGACCGAAGGGAGATTCGGGATTGTTTTGATATCGAGTTTATCCTCAGGAAAGGGATCCCCATCAAAGCCAGCCGACAAGAGCTGGAGACGATGAGAGAGGGTATCGCACAATTCAAGGCCAGGGACTATTCTGTGACCCTAGGGTCTTTGTTGGAAAAAGAGACAAGAGAATTGTACAAAAAGAATCGTTTCGAATACCTTTCCGGAAGTATCGCGGCCCTTCTTTCCGAGTAACTTTTCTCCTCCCTGTTGCAGTGCTACTACTGCCCCGTGACGGAGCACGGGGTAAACTCCTGCAGGAATCCCGCATCTGTAAACTGAGATTCCTGCATTCGCAGGAATGACACCAATCAGTTGTCACTCCTGCAACTGCTGGAGTCTCGTATTTAGAAATCGAGATTCCGGGACATTCCCGGAATGACGAAGGAGTGGGGGGGCCGGAATGACACCCGCTTTACTTCTTCCAAGCCCCTATCATACACGCCGGGCACGACGCCATTCCGGAACCCTTCTCGAGGAGAGAGACTGAAAGCAAAGACTGCAGGTTGTGGCGACACTTCAATCCCCGCAGCAAGCCACATCGAAAAAAAACGGAAACAAACTGAACAGCTGATTGACAGGACTCTATTAATGTGGTTTGTTCTTCTTGGTAAACAATACAGAAACAGTTTTATTTCACTCTTGGCGGAGTTCGCGGGAGATTCGAGGCTGTTTTCGGGTTGGCCACAATAAAGAAGGGAGCAAAAAAATGAAAAGCGAGAAATATTTCGGTATATTGCGCGCATTGTTGGCGAAAACTCTTATTGTATGCTGTTTGACGGGTCATGCGGCTTTTGCCGCGGAAAAGCCCAACATCCTGGTGATCTGGGGCGATGATATCGGCCAGTCCAACATCAGCGCCTACACGATGGGACTGATGGGCTACCGGACGCCCAACATCGATCGAGTCGCCAAGGAGGGCATGATCTTCACCGACTACTATGGTGAGCAGTCCTGCACCGCCGGCCGGTCGTCCTATATCATGGGGCAGAGCGTGTACCGCACCGGTCTCTCCAAGGTCGGACTGCCGGGCGCAGATCTTGGCCAGCAGGAAGAAGATCCGACGATCGCCGGTTTGCTCAAGGCGCAGGGCTATACGACAGGCCAGTTCGGCAAGAACCATCTCGGTGACAAGGACGAGCATCTGCCGACCAATCACGGTTTCGACGAGTTCCTCGGCAATCTCTACCACCTGAATGCCGAGGAAGAGCCGGAGAATGAAGACTACCCCAAGGATCCGGCGTTTAAGAAGAGATTCGGTCCGCGTGGTGTCATGCACTCATGGGCACTTCAGGGAGGTAAGCAGAAGATCGAAGACACCGGCCCATTGACCAAGAAGCGCATGGAAACGGTGGATGACGAAACAGTTGCGGCGGCCCTCGACTTCATCGACCGGGCGCACAAGGCAGGCGAGCCTTTCTACGTATGGTGGAACGGCACGCGAATGCACTTCCGGACCCACGTCAAGGCGGAGTTGCGCGGCATTTCAGGCCAGGACGAGTACGGCGACGGCATGGTCGAGCACGACAGGCACGTCGGTCAGCTGCTGGCCAAGCTGGATGAGCTGGGGATCGCTGACAACACTATTGTGCATTATTCAACCGATAATGGTCCCCACATGAATACCTGGCCCGACGCGGGCTCTTCACCTTTCTTCGGTGAAAAGAACACCAACTGGGAAGGCGGCTGGCGCGTACCGTCCATGGTACGCTGGCCCGGTAAGGTTAAAGCCGGCAGCGTTTCCAACGAGATCATGCACCATATGGACTGGCTGCCCACCTATCTGGCCGCGGCCGGTGAGCCGAACATCAAGGAAAAGCTTAAAAAAGGCGGCGTGAAGGCGATCGGCCGCAGCTACAAGGTTTATCTCGACGGCTACAATTTCCTGCCCCACCTCACGGGCGAGGAAGAAAAAGGGCCCCGCAACGAGATCTTTTATTTCGCTGACACGGGAGAGTTGACCGCCCTACGCTACAATGACTGGAAAGCGATTTTCCTGGAGCAGAAGGCGTACACGACGCTCCGGGCCTGGATCGAACCCTGGACACCGCTGCGGGTGCCGTTGATCGAGAATCTGCGGCGCGATCCTTACGAGAGG
This sequence comes from uncultured Nitrospirota bacterium, assembly GCA_964443105.1. Taxonomy (GTDB): domain Bacteria; phylum CG2-30-53-67; class CG2-30-53-67; order CG2-30-53-67; family CG2-30-53-67; genus CAYUBU01. The sequence goes on along the minus strand of CAYUBU010000202.1, from coordinate 9,083 downwards.
GCATACCGGACGTCCAACACCTACTATGACTGGCTGATCGACCGCGTCTTCTTCCTGGTACCGGCGCAGGCCTATGTGGGGCAGTTCCTTCAGACCTTCAAGGAGTTTCCACCGCGGCAGAAGCCGGCGAGCTTTAGTATCGACCAGGTGATGGAGAAGCTGCAAACGGCCGGTGGCTCGAAGTGAAGGTTCAGGAGGTTGAGGCGTGTTTTGAGAATGGAGGGGGGTCTCGCCTATTTTCGCAGTGAAGCGGGAGAGACGCTCTGGCGGGAGACGAAACCGGGAGCCACCAACAAGACGCTTTAGTTGCTGCAAGAAGTAAAGTGGGGCTACAGCTGATTGCGGCCTATAAAGCTCTCGGTGGCGGCTGGCAAATGAAAGAAGACAACGACTTGATTCCCGCTAAAACCATGAAGGAAATGCAGGACCGCACCGACTGGGGTGAACTGCTCGAAGCCGGGAAGCCTGCGAACTAGTGCCAGAAAATAGCCAACCCATTTTGACCATGAACCCATTAAATAGCCGAGGCATCTTGCCCCGGATGTCAGGCAGGATGCCTGACCTATATTCCTTATTCAAGTACCGAGATTCGGGCACGTGGCCGGAATGACATCTACTTGTTTGGCACTCCTGCGCAGGCAGGAGTCTCACTGAAATAGCCGAGGCATCTTGCCTCGGATGTCAGGCAGGATGCCTGACCCATTTTCACGAATGAATGGATGGAGGAAGACCATGAAATTAAAAGGGTTATCTCTGATATGGAGCATCTTCTTCCTTACACAAGGGTGTTCTTTTACAAACAGTCATATACTGCCCGCATCCGCTAATGATCAGAAGCCAAAACTGGTTTTGCAAATTACCGTGGATCAATTGCGTGGTGTCCCGCCCATGCGTTTCAAGGAGCGCCTCGGAGAAGGAGGCTTCCGTTATTTACTGGAAAAGGGAACCCATTACAACAACGCAAACTATCAACACGCCAACACGGAAACAGCCGTTGGACATGCGACACTTGCCACAGGTGCAGATCCGGCCCGGCACGGCATTATTGCCAATGACTGGATCGACCAGGAAACAGGCGAGTTTGTCTATAACATCGAAGATGATCGCCATCACATCATCGGGAGCAAGCCGAAACCCCACAAAGGCGTCTCGCCCCGCAATCTTCTTGCTTCCACGATTGGCGATGAGCTTGTTGTCCATAATGGCGGCCAGTCACGGGTATTCAGTGTTTCTGTCAAGGATCGCGGGGCCATCCTTCCGGGCGGACATGTGGGCAAGGGCTTCTGGTACTCCAAGAGCAGCGGCAGGTTTGTGACCAGCACCTATTACTATGACGATTATCCTGACTGGGTGAAACAATGGAACGCCGGCAAACCGGCCGACCGTTACAAAGGCAAAACCTGGGACCTCCTCCATGATCGTGCCTCTTATGTTGCCGGGGATATTGATGATCGTCCGTACGAAGCGTCCTTTGCGAAACTGGGTCGGACATTCCCCCATTCCCTGGGAGATGGAAGCTCGAAGTATTTCTATTTGATTCTTTCATTAACCCCCGTCGGTGACGAGCTGACGCTCGATTTTGCCAAAACGCTCATGGAGCATGAAAAGGTCGGCCAGGGAGCCGTCACGGATTATCTAGCGATCAGTTTTTCCTCCACCGATTATGTGGGCCATCTTTTTGGACCCTCCAGTCTCGAAACAGAGGACAACATCCTGCGCCTGGACCGGGTATTGGCCGAGCTTTTCCAGTGCGTAGATGAGAAAATCGGCCTCGACAAGACCCTGATCGTCCTTTCCGCCGATCATGGCGCACCGGAAGCCCCTGAATACATGGCGGAACACGGGATGGAGACAGGCCGCTTCCCGTTAGACTGGTTTAAAAAAGGCTCTCCTTTGTCGATTGCGCTCAAGAAACGGTTCGGACGGGATGACCTGATTGCCGTTCACAGTCATTCCTATCTTTATCTCAATCTTGATGCCATCGAAGAGGCAAAGCTTGATATCGAAGAGGTGGAGCACTTTGTTGCCGAAGAGATGATGAAAGTAGACGGAATTGTCTATGCCATGACACGGAGCGACCTGTTCGCCGGGCGAATCACTGAATCGCCTATCCAGAACCAGATCCGGCGCAGTTTTCATCCCGAACGTTCCGGCAACATCCATATGGTGCCTGAGCATTACTGGTTTTTACACTCCACGGAGGAGGCTGAGAAAATGGGCATCGAAAAAATTGCCGCCATCCATGGCTCGCCGTGGAAGTACGATACGTACGTACCTGTTTTCTTTGCCGGTAACGGGGTTCCGGCTCAGACAATAAGCAGGCCGGTGGGACCTCACGACATCGCCGCTACGATCGCTGCGTATCTGGAAATCAAACCTCCGTCAGGGTCGGTGGGCATTCCGCTCGTGGAGGTGTTGAAAGAGTGATTGGTGAGTAACGACCTAACCGGTTGCTAATGAACCTACACAAATCCCCGAGGCATCTTGCCTCGGGAGTTGGGCTGGAAGCCTTACCCATTTCCCCCGGTCGGCGGAATCCTGCAAGTCCAGGAGATCAGGCAAGATGCCTGAGTTATTTTTAAAGATTGTCACTCCTGTGAATACAGGAGTCTCTCTTTTCACGAGATTGAGGTCCCTGTATGCACAGGGATAAACTCCTGGCCGGAATGACGAGCATGTTTGTCACTCCTGCCCCGTGACGGAGCACGGGGTAAACTCCTGCAGGAGTCTCGATGTTTCTTTGAGATTTCGGCAGATGGCCGGAATGACAGAAAGATGTGTATCTTTCCCCCCAATCCGATTGCGAGATCTCTTACCTTAAATTAAAGTGTCATAAACAGGCGTTCAACAGATTACGTGTTGGCCTTATATATTGGGTGTTTGTGTATGTAATACGAATTCAAAACATTACACCTTCTCTACGGAACTCTAGAAGATAGGGAGAATAATAACATGAAAAAACTGCATAAAGAGCCTCTTCTGCATTTCCTCATTATCGGGGCACTGATATTTGTTCTCTTCTCCATTGTGAACAAAGATGAGATTAAGATTTCCGAGAACAAGATTGTCGTGTCCACCGGCGATATAGAGCGTTTAAGTGAAAACTGGTCAAAAAAGTGGAATCGTCCGCCCACGAAGACGGAACTCCGAGGTCTTGTGGAATCATACATTAAAGAGGAAGTCTACTACCGCGAAGCACTTGCACTCGGCCTTGACCAGGATGACACGGTCCTCAGACGCAGGCTGATGCAGAAGATGGAGTTTCTGTCAAACGACCTGGCGGAACTTAATCAACCTGATGCAACTACTTTGAATGAATACTTTCTCGACAATCAGGAGAGATATCAACAGCCTGCACGAATCTCCTTTACGCATATCTATTTCAGCCTGGACAGGCGCGGTGCAAAGGTTCTTGAGGATGCCAAAGGCGTTCTCGCTGGACTGAATGCCTTGAGAGCGCCTGAGCTCGGTGACAGCTTTATGATGGAATATGATTTTGTGCAGGAAACACCATTTGAAGTTGAGCGTTTATTTGGAAAAGGGTTTGCAGAGCAGCTTTTTAAATCAGAGCTAAATGCCTGGCAGGGGCCGATAGAGTCAGGCTACGGACTTCACCTTGTACGAATTCATGAAAAGATCGATTCCCGGATGCCGGAGCTTGCTTCTGTGATTGATAAAGTGCACACGGACTGGATGTTTGAGCATAGGCAGAAGATGAACAAAGAGATCTATGAAAGGTTTAAAAAGCGTTATGAGATCGTGGTTGAAGAAAGAAAAAGGGAGTCAGGAGTTGCAGAGGCAACAGTATCGGACAGGAAATTACCATGAAAAGAATGGACTTAGGTTTGCTGTCATTCCTGCGAATGCAGGAATCTCGCTTTTTAAGTACTTTCAGCATGATGAGATTCCGGCACTCCGGCCGGAATGACAACAGTAGGTGTCACTCCTGTGACTACAGGAGTCTCGTAGTTGAAAACTGAGATTCCGGCACTTCGGTCGGAATGACAGACGCAGACAGTATGTGGACTGTCACGACAAATGGGTTTCCATGAAACGTATTCTTAACATAATGATACTTGCAGCTTCATTACTCCTTTCTCTCGCACCTGCCGGGTATGCCCACAGGTTGCAGCCAGCCTATCTGGAGATCAACGAACAGAGTGCAGGCAAGTTCAGCCTTTTATGGAAAAGACCCTTTGTCGGCAACAGGCCGATGAATATCTATCCACAGCTGCCTTCGAGCTGTACCAATCTCACAGAACCGGCTGTTCAGCCATTAGCCAGCGGAGCGGTTGAGCGCTGGCTTGTGAATTGCGGTGAAAGCGGCATTACCAATAACACCATCGTAATTGCCGGCCTGTCAGCAACACAAACTGACACGCTTCTGAGGATTCAATTGATCGATGGAAGCATGCACACAACAGTACTGCGCCCGGATTTTCCGTCATTTCTCGTACCTGAGAAGGCGTCAAAATCCAAGGTAGCAGGTTCCTATCTTCTGCTCGGTATCGAGCATATTCTTGCAGGATTTGATCATCTGCTCTTCGTTCTTGGACTATTGCTGATAGTCCGGAGTACCATGCTATTAATAAAGACCATTACCTCATTTACTCTGGCGCATAGCGTGACACTCGCTATGGCAACGCTCGGGTTTGTCTATGTGCCGCAGGCGCCGGTAGAGACGGTCATCGCGCTCAGCATTATTTTTCTTGCAACAGAGCTTTCCAAACAGCACAGGGGAGAGACAGGTTTAACGACAAGAGCCCCCTGGTTTGTTGCGCTCTGTTTCGGCCTCCTGCACGGCTTTGGTTTTGCAGGCGCGCTAACTGAAGTCGGACTGCCGCAGTCAGATATCCCGCTCGCGCTTCTCTTTTTTAATGTGGGTGTTGAGGTTGGGCAGCTAATGTTTTTAGCAGGAATGCTATTTCTTACATGGATGATTAAAAAGATGGAATTCAGATGGCCCGTCTGGGTGGAGCAAGTGCCGGCTTATGCGATCGGTTCTTTGGCTGCATTCTGGTTTATTCAGAGGACGGTGTCGTTTTGGTAAAAGGAAAGGAGAACTCTATAGATTCCCCCCTTTGGAGGCTGAGCCGCAAATGTCATTCCGGCCGTAGTGCCGGAATCCCGGCATTCTGCAAGTACTTAGAACAACAAGATTCCGGGACGAGCCCGGAATGACAGAATGTGCGTTTATCGTCATTGCGACAGAGCCTCTAGTAAAGGGGGCGAGGGGGGATTAATAAGCTGTAATCTCCCCTAACCCCTCTTTAGAAAAGAGGGGGATAGTAAAATGTCACTCAATTAAAAAGAGGAGGAAAGATCATGAAAAAAGTCAGCCATTCAATTTTTGCTGTAATGTTGTTATTGGGTGTTCTCGCTTTAGCTTTGCCAGCCAATGCTTCTGAAATGGCGCCGCCCCAGAATCCTGAGGAGGTTCTGTCAGATGCATACACCGGCAAAAGCTACTCGCCTTATGCAGGGCGCAATTTTTCAAGCCGTCCGCTTTGGGGTGACACTCACCTGCATACTGCGTTCTCCTTCGATGCCGGGGCCTTTGGTGTGCGGCTTCTGCCTCCAGACGCCTACCGCTTCGCACGCGGTGAAGAGGTTGTGTCTTCGACCGGTATTCCGGTGAAGCTTTCCCGACCGCTGGACTGGCTCGTTGTGACCGACCACTCTGACAACATGGGTTTCTTTACCGATCTCATCGAGGGGGCCCCTCATCTATTGGCGGATCCGACAGCCAAGGATTGGTACGATCGAATTAAGGCTGGAAAGGGCGTTGAGGTTGCGTATGAACTGATCAATTTATTTGCGAACCAGAAGTTTCCTGACCGGCTTATGTACAAACCGGAATCGAAACCCTATAAAGATGTTTGGCAAAGGATCATTAAGGCCGCAGAAGATTATAACGATCCAGGCAAGTTTACCGCATTTATAGGATATGAATGGACCTCTCTCATTGGGGGCAACAACATGCATCGGAATGTCATCTACCGCGATGGTGCAGATAAAGCGTCCCAGACAGTTCCTTATACAACAACGCGTCCTCAAGGCAGTGAGAATCCCAGGGACCTTTACAAGTGGTTGACTATGTATGAAGAAAAAACCGGTGGTGATGTTCTGGCCCTGGCCCATAATGGAAATCTTGCCAACGGTATTATGTTCCCTCTCGAAGCACAATATGATGGGAAAAAGCTGGATAAAGAATATGTTACCCAGCGGGCCAAATGGGAGCCGCTGTATGAAGTCACACAAATCAAAGGCGATGGTGAAGCCCATCCATTTTTATCGCCGGAAGATGAATTTGCCGATTATGAGAACTGGGATATTGGAAACCTTAGTAATCCTGCAAAACCAAAGAGCGATGACATGCTTGCCGGTGAATATGCCCGCGAAGCGCTGAAGAGAGGGTTAGTACTCGAAAAGCGTCTGGGAACGAATCCCTATAAATTCGGGATGGTGGGCTCGACTGACAGTCATACAGCGTTAGCGACGGCTCAAGAAGATAATTTCTTTGGTAAGCACAGCGGTGCTGAACCGAAACCGTCTCGCATGGGCCATCCTTTTTTGACCAGTGACAGGGGCACGATAATGGGCTGGGGAATGGTATCTTCAGGATTAGCTGCAGTCTGGGCAGAAGAAAATACGCGTGCATCAATTTTTGATGCCATGGAACGAAAGGAAGTCTACGCCACGACAGGAAGCCGCATGATGGTGCGCTTCTTCGGCGGGTGGAATTTTACAAACGAGGATATGGAAAGCCGCAGCCCCGCCTTTGCGGGTTACCAGAAAGGCGTTCCCATGGGTGGCGACCTGCCAACTCTTAAAGGAAATAACGTACCGACTTTTATGGTCTACGCGCTCAGGGATCCAATTGGTGGCAACCTTGACCGTATCCAGATCATCAAAGGGTGGATGGATTCCAGCGGAAAAACCAACGAGAAGGTTTATGAGGTGGTCTGGTCAGGCGACCGCAAACCCGGACAGGATGGGAAACTGCCGCCTGTTGGAAACACTGTTGATGCCGAAACGGCCAACTTTACGAATACCATCGGTGCATCAGAGCTAGGGACGGTCTGGAGCGATCCTGATTTTGACCCTGAACACAAGGCGTTTTACTACGCTCGTGTAATCGAAATTCCGACTCCGCGATGGTCTACCATCGAGGCTTTTCGTTTTGGTATGGATATTCCGGAAGGGGCGCCGGTATCAACCCAGGAACGGGCATACACGAGTCCGATATGATATTCACCCTGAGCGAGTGGCTTGTGGTGAGAGCCAGTCGGACCAAGCGAGTCGAAGGGTACGCCTTAAGAACAGGAGTCAGGAGTCAGGAGAATAATGTACACAATATAAAACTAAATGTGAAAAATGAAACAGGAGGCTGAATTTATGAGTGTATCATTTGCAAAAGAACCGGCAGATCTTTTTGTAGTTTCCGTAGAGGGCATTCTGACATTCAATGAACTAGAAGAGATTCAAGATAATGTAAGCACAGCAATCGATCGTAGTCGTAAAATCAAAGTGCTTCTTCTGGCTGAAAATTTTTCCGGTTGGGGCAAAGAAGGCGATTGGGGTAATTTAGAATTCATGCTTGAACATGACCCCTATATTCAGAAAATTGCTGTGGTGATCACCGAGAGGTGGAAGGACGAGATTTTTGCATTTCTTGGCGCTGGGATGAGAGAGGCATCTGTTGAATTGTTCCTGGCCGGCGAGGAGGAAAAAGCGCGAGATTGGCTTAAGCATCAAGCAGAATAATTGTGGTGAAGGCCGACGATATGCCTTCGGTGCCAGGCAAATTGTGCGTTCTCTGCACATGCAGGAGTCTCGTAATATAGCCGAGGCATCTTGCCTCGGATGTCAGGCAGGATGCCTGACCTATTTTCTTATTTAGAGGGGTCACCATTACTACCCCCTTTTCTAAAGGGGGATTAGCTCAAAGAATAATCTCCCCTGGCCCCTCTTTAGAAAAGAGGGGAACTGTCAGGCAGGAAGCCGGACCCATTTTCACCGGTTGGCGGAATTCTGCATGTCCAGGAGTCAGGCAGGATACTTCACCTATTCTCAAAGATTGTCAATCCTGTGACTGCAGGAGTCTCTCTTTTCACGAGATTCCGAGACAAGCCCTTCAACACGTTCGCCGCTTACAACGATTTCTCTTTTCCTGCGGGCGGCCCGCCCGGCACGGCCGTCGGTATATCCCCGGGATGAATATGCACGTCACGCTGTGGAAATGCGATAGTGATGCCCTCCTCGGCGAACCGGCGATGAATCTTACGGTGCATGTCGGTCATCACAGGCAAGCGGTCATCGAGTGTCCCGACAAAGACCCGAAAGGCAAGATTCAGGCTGCTGTCAGCGAACCGGTCAAATACCACGCCGGGCGCTGGCTCCTCCAGTACCCGCTCATCCTCACGCGCCAGTTCGAGCAGCATCTCTATCGCCTTGTCGACATCGCTGCCGTAGGCGATGCCCACCTGGATCAGAATCCTGGTGGTCGCGTCGGACAACGTCCAGTTCAAGAGCCGCCCGGTGATCAGTTCCTTGTTCGGGATCAGTAGCTCCTTTTGCTCGAAGTCGCGGATGGTCGTGGCCCGGATGCGGATGCGCATGACCCTTCCCGAGGCATCGCCGACGGTGACAAGGTCGCCGACTCGCACCGGTCGCTCAGCCAGCAGGATGAGGCCGCATATGAAATTAGCTACAATCTCCTGCAGCCCGAAGCCGATACCAACACCGAGGGCGGCCACCAGCCACTGCAGCTGGGACCACCGGGCACCGATGGTACTGAGGGCAAGCAGGATGCCGATTGCGACGATGACATAGGTTGTCAATGTGATGATGGTGTAGCGGCCACCGGCACTTATCTCGAAACGCTTCAGGAGCACAATCTCGAGTACCGATGGCAGACGCTTCGCCAGAACGGAAGTACCTATGCCGATGAGAATGGCAAGGCCGAGGTCGGCCAGGGTGATGGGCAGACGCTGCGTTTCATTGTCGACCGTAACCGTGTAGTGCCATAGGGAGACCTGGTCAAGGAAGCGCAGCGCCGGCAGGACCTCCGACCAGATCAG